>JBGSKB010000111.1:0-4315 GCA_041741395.1 Melioribacteraceae bacterium | reverse complement strand
GGCGCGGACCAATGGCGAGCGGAGCTTTAAAGCAATTTATGTCAGATGTAGATTGGGGCGAATTAGATTTTTTAATTTACGATTTACCTCCTGGAACCGGCGATATTCAATTAACTCTAGTGCAAACAATTCCTTTAACTGGAGCTATAATTGTTACAACACCCCAAGAAGTATCATTAATTGATGCTAAAAAAGGGTTGAAAATGTTTGAAAAAGTAAACGTTCCGGTTTACGGAATTATTGAGAATATGAGTTATTTCATTGCTCCGGATACTGGTAATAAATATAATATTTTTGGATCTGGCGGTGGAAAAAGTTTGGCTAAACAGCTTAACACAAATTTTCTTGGTGGAATTCCAATTGATCCAAGAATTTGTGAAGGAGGCGATAACGGAAACCCGATTGTAAAGGTTTTACCAGAAAGTGAAGAATCGCAAATAATTATTGGAATTGCTCAAAATTTAATAACATCAATTGAAACCAATGCAACAAAATCAAATGATATAGAAATTGAATTATAAATGATACATATTGATTATAGTATTGTTAAACAAACTTTAGAATCAATAAGGCCATTTCTAAAAGAAGATAATGGTGATATTGAACTTATAAATATTACAGAAGATGGAATTGTTGAAGTTAAACTTCTTGGCGCTTGTGCAAATTGTCCAATGTCAACAATGACTTTGCGAGCTGGAGTTGAAAGAGCGCTTTTAAAAGTAATCCCGCAAATAAAAAGAGTTGAATCAATAAATTAAAATTGGAGAAAAATGAGAAAGTATATTATTGCAGGAAATTGGAAAATGAACAAAAATTTAAATGAAGCTATTCAATTAGTTTCAGACCTAAAAACTGAATTAGATGGAAAGGTATTAAATGCTGAAGTTGTTGTTGCACCAACATTTATAGCTTTGGAAGTTGTGAAATCATTAGTAAAAAATACATCTATTAAATTAGGTGCTCAGAATATGCATTCAATTGATTCTGGAGCTTTAACAGGTGAAATTTCCGCAGATATGTTAAAAAGTGTAGGATGTGAATATGTAATTCTTGGTCATTCAGAAAGAAGAACAATTTTTGGCGAGTCAGATGAATTTATAAATCAAAAAGTTAAACAAGCTTTAAAAAATAATTTAATTCCTATTTTATGCTGCGGAGAATCTTTAGAAGAAAGAGAAAATGGTTCAACTTTTAAAGTTGTAGAATCTCAAATCAGAGCTTGTTTAAATGGCTTATCAAATGAAGAAATTAAAAATACTGTAGTTGCATATGAACCAATTTGGGCAATCGGAACCGGCAAAACAGCTACTCCAGAACAAGCTCAGGAAGTTCATGCATTTATTAGAGGATTATTAACAAATTTAACAAATGCCGAAACTGCTTCAGAAATTACAATTCAATATGGTGGAAGCGTTAATGCAAAAAATGCAAAAGAATTATTATCAAAGCCGGATATAGACGGCGCTTTAGTTGGAGGAGCTTGCTTAAAAGCAGATTCTTTTAGAGATATTATTTTAAGTGTATAGCTTTTTAAAAAACATACCATATTTATAAATATGGTATGTTTAAACAATAAATTAAATTATTTTATCCCAAAATCTTCTAACTTATTTTATAACAATGAGTTAACAAAAATTCGTCGAATTGATTTCCCTCCTTTTTTTTAGTATATTTTCAAATTATTTTATTACAAATTTCTTACTTAAATGCTAAAAAAATATCTTCTTCTTTTCTTTATTTTTATAACTCAAACAAATTTATTAGCCCAATTTAAAATTGATCGACTTCCGTCTGATTTTGATCAATTAAAAGATTCTTTATTTCTGGGAATTACAAAAACAAGATCAGTTCAAAATCTAAATAAATCATGGAAAGTCTTTTTTGTTGATGAAACGGAAAATTTTAGTGACGTTTCTTTTCCTTTAAAATTCACCTCAAAGAAAACTGTAATTTTTGAAAAAGAATTTTCAATTGATGGAGATAAACTTTCTAAAAATTTAATACAACTTAATTTTTTAGGATTGAATTATTCCGCAGAAATTTTTCTAAATAATGCAACAATTTATAAACATGCCGGTGGTGAAATTCCTTTTACAATAGAACTTTCTGAATCTTTACTAAATTATGATACTCCAAATACGCTTAGAATAAAAATTCAATATGATTTAGATTCAGAAAGTACAATTCCACTTTTACAAAGATTTTTATTCCCAATAAATTTTGGCGGAGTTTTTAGAGACGTTTATATATCCTATAAACCTAAAGTTGGAATCAAAGATATTAAACATAGGATTGAAGAAAAAAACATTAAGTTTGAAGTTGAATTAGAAAATTTTTCAAAAATTATTAAAGATTCTTCTTTCCAATATTATGACGGAAATTTAAAGCTTCAAGCTTCCATAAAAATGAATTTTGATACTTCCGGAGTCTTTTCCAACATTTGGAATATTAATCCTGTTGGAAATACAAATTATAAATCTGAGTTTAGTATTCCTTTAAATAACTCAATACTTTGGAATCCTAAATCACCAAAATCATTAATAATATCATTAAAATTAACCAATAACGGCGGTTATGTTTTTGATGAATTTGTAAAAAGTGTTGCAATTATTAATGTTAAAAAATCTGATAAATCTCTAAAAGTAAATGATATAGATTTTATAATTAAAGGTGTAACTTATATTCGATCAAATATGGAGTCGACTTCCAGTTACAAAAGAATTGAGAAAGATATAAAGGCAATAAAAGAAGCTGGATTTAATACTGTCCGTTTCAGCAGATCAATCCCCCATCCTTATACAGTTTATCTTTGCGAAAAATATGGTATGTTCTCTTTATTAGAATTACCGGTAAATTCTGTTCCTGAAAATTTTACTGACGATATAAATTTTAGAAATAGAGCAAGTTCTTATTTAAGCAGAACCATAAAATATTATGATAAATATTCAACAGTAATTGCTTATGGAGCCGGCGGATCTTATTTAAGATCATCTAAAAGTCATTCTGAATTTCTGAGTTTTATAAATAAAATTATAAAATCAAATTCTCAAGATAAGCTCACTTATTCATCTTTCTTCGGAAATATTAACGGTAATTTTATTGAGGGATTAGATTTATACGGAATTGAAATCTATGCCGAAGAACCCGCATTGTTTATTAATAAATATTCAAATCAAACAAATAATGATTCGTTATTTTATTTTATAAGTGAAGCAACTTATCCAACATATAAAGGTGGAACAAACGGATATTTAAATGAATTTTCATTTGAGGGACAAGCAAAATTTTTTGATGGAATAATTGATGTAACAAATGAATCAAATTTAAAAGGATTTGTCTTAAACAGCATGTTTGATTTTCAAGGAGATTTTGCGCCATTCTTCTCTGGCTTTAATAAAGAAAATAATTATGCAATTGGAATTCTTTCACAAAATGAAGATGGATCTCGGTTAAGTTATAATGTAATTAAATCTCGATTAACTTCGGAATCAAAAACTTCAATCCCAATTGGGAACAGCAGTGAAGACGCACCTTTAATATTTATTATTGCGGCATTATTAAATTCAATAATTATTGCGCTGCTGATAAATTCAAAAAGAAAATTTAGAGAAGATACAACCAGAGCTTTGTTGCGACCATATAATTTTTATGCAGATATTAGAGATCAAAGAATATTAACCGGATTTCAATCAAATATTTTAATGTTTTTATTATCCGGTTCCAACGCTTTACTTCTTGCAATAATTCTCTATCACCTAAAATCAAATATGTTTTTTGAAAAATTTATTATGGCTTTTGGTAATTATAAATTTAGTTCTTTGATTTCGTATTTATCTTGGAATCCCGAAGAAGCATTTATGTACTTATACATTGCAACAATTGCTGCATTTATTTTACTGAGTTTTGTATATCATGTTTCTTCATTTTTTATTAAAACTAGAGTTTTATTTTCCAGTGTTTATGCTGTTGCAATTTGGGCTTTTCTGCCATTGGCTTTATTAGTTCCATTCGAAACGGTGCTTTATAAAATATTACAGCTGCAAGCTTACAATTACATTATTTATGGTATAATAATTATTTTCATTATTTGGAACATTCAAAGATTTCTAAAAGGTATATACGTAATTTTTGATGTAAGACCATTCTTTGTTTATCTATTTAGTTTCAGTATGTTTTTTCTAATAACATTTATTCTAGTAATATATTTTCAATATTTTGCCAATACCATTGATTACATTAGCTTAGCACTCAAGCAGTTTTCTCTGATATAAAGGAAAAATTATTTGCATCTGTCCAAAATTGAAATATTTGGTTT
>JBGSKB010000110.1:0-6559 GCA_041741395.1 Melioribacteraceae bacterium | reverse complement strand
AAATAATTTGAATATGAGTTATTGCAGAAGAAATATTGTCATCACGATCCCGACTTTAGTCGGGAGAAGTGATCTTTATAAATTCAAGAGATTGCGTCGTCGTAAACTCCTCGCAATGACAAAATTATGAGATGGAACTTTTATTAGTGAGAGGAAAAATGAAACGAAGAGATTTTTTAAGATCAACCGGAATTATATTTTTAGGTTTAATTTCCGCAAGTAAAATAAAAGCTGAAAACGTAATAGACAATATTTCAAATATCAGTAATGAGTTTATTGGCAGAATTACTAAAATTATAAACGAACTAAAAATTGAAAGTACAAATCTTGTAAAGAAAATTATGAACGGAAAAAAATATGAATATGATCCGTTCACACATTACCCTTATGATGGCGGAATTAAAGATGGAAAAACCGGTTATCAAATTTTCTTTCATATACATAGAGAAAATGAATACGGACATTTCCACACTTTTGCCACGGATGAAAAAGGTGAACTAATTCATTTGGTTTTAATTTCTATGAGTGAAAACGGCAAGCCAATAGGATTAGCCACTGTAAACCGATGGGTAACGGGTGATAAATTTGTTAAGGCAGTGGTTTTAAAAAGTTTAGCAAAAGATTTTTACATAGATCCGAATTTATATACTGATAAAAGAGTAATTGAATTTATAAATAATGTGTTCAAAGGTTTTGCCAACGATATTGATAATTTATTTGATGAAAGAGATTTGTGGATAAAAAATTATGTGAATGAAAAATTTAATGAACCTTTTGAAGATCGTGAACATGAAATTACATCTTACAAAGAAATACATATAAAGTTATAGTAAATTTTTAAATTTAATAGCTCAAAAAGGTTTTAGTTGATTTTATTCAACAATCTCACTTCGTCAATATCCCCATAAGAAAACAACTCATCATTTATAAAAAGTGCCGGGGTAATTTGGATTATATTTCTTTTAAATATTTTTCTATCAATAATATTTGTTTTAATATTTGGGTTTTCCAGTTTCATTTTTAGAAGCAGTTGTTTTGCTCTTTCACAAGCTTCACAGTTTCCCGATATAATTAAAGTTAAATTCATTTCCACTTTTTTAGTCATAAATATAAATTAAGGTGAGTAATTCTTCTGTCAAAATTACGACAAACCTTAAGAAACTATTTTTCTCAGTTCGGCAATATTGTTAATAATTAATTTGCTTCGGTCAAAATCAATTACACCTTTGTTCCGTAAATCGGTTAAAGTATAATTTACAGTTTGACGAGAACAAGCAGTAAGCTCACCAATATTTTGATGTTTTAGAAAAGGTTTAACAAAAATTTGATCCCCAACTTTTTTACCGTTTTTTTCTGCATATCTTAAAATAAAAGAAGCAACTCTTTGATCGGCATCTTTAAAAATTAGATCTTCAATTCGTTCTGAAAAACTGCGGAGTTTTAATCCTAACAATTTTGTTAAACGTAGATTAAGTTCGGGATTTTTTTCAATAAATGATGAAAGGTCATTTTTATTTATTGCACAAATTAAAGATGGTTCAACGGTTACAGCATAATCGGTGCGCTGTCCTTCATCAAGATAAGCCATTTCGCCAAATATTTCACCGGGATTTATAATTGCAATTATTTTTTCACTTCCATCTGTAAGATATTTATTGATTTTAACTCTGCCGGTTTTAAGAAAGTAAATTGTTTTAGAAGGCTCATTGGCAAAATAAATTGGTTCATCACCTTTTATATTTTGATCGCTTATCATTTGATTAAGCTCCATCATTTTGTTTTGATCAAGATTTGAAAAAAGGTTAAAATTTTCTAAGTACCAAAGTTTTGATTTATCTGCCATTTATTATCTCATTTGAAAATGATATAACAAAATATGAATATTTATTATAATTAAGACAATTACTTCTTCAATTAAAAATTAAACAAAATAATTTTATGGGATTGTTTTTTATTTTATTCATGTAAGGTAAAAAACAGAATTTATTTATATGGCGGCAAGAAAATAATTTGCACGTAATTTAAATAATTAGATAATTTCATTGATTTATATTAAAAACAGAATATTATAGAAAAAATTATTTGTGTACTTTTGGAAGTAAATGATTTTTCTAATGCTATTTTTTTTATTTTTGATTATTAAATAGTTTGATGTTAAACTTGAGATTTGCTTATGTCCCTTTTCCAAAAATCTGTAATTAAGAAATACCTTTCTAATTTAGATCCCAAAGAAGTTACTGCTGCTTACAATAAATTCAAAGAATTTTACGGTGATTCCGAACGAATTGAAAACATTAAACTCTTAAAGGAAGAAAACTATCAAGAAGGATTTTTACGGGAAATATTCGTTCAAGTTTTAGGATATACGATAAATCCCGATAAAAATTACAATCTTACTACAGAATTTAAGAACGAAACCGATTCTAAAAAAGCCGATGGTGCAATTCTTCAAGATGGCAATGCTATTGGCGTAATCGAGCTTAAATCAACAAAAACGGTTAATCTGGAATTAATTACAACTCAAGCGTTTAATTACAAAAATCATCAAAATAAATGCAGATTTGTAATTACATCAAACTTTGAAAAACTTAACTTCTATATTGATAATGCAACCGAGTGGGAAGAATTTAATCTTTTTTCGTTAACGGAAAATGATTTCAAACTTTTTTACTTTCTTCTTAATTGTAAAAATATTCTTTCCGGAATTCCGTTAAAAGTAAAAGAAGAATCAAGATTACATGAAGAAAATATTTCCGATAAACTTTACAAAGATTACTCGCAATTCAAACATAGAATTTATAACAACCTTGTAAAAAATAATCCGCAGTTTGATAAACTAAGCTTGTTCAAAAGCTCACAAAAATTATTAGATAGAATTTTATTTATACTTTTTGCCGAAGATAGTTTATTAGTTCCGCCAAATTCAATAACCAGAATTGTTGATCAATGGAAACAATTAAAATCTCTGGATGAAGCAAAACCGCTTTACACAAGATTTGTAAAATTTTTCAATCATTTAAATGTTGGTCACACTTACGAAGAATATTCGCTTCCCGCATATAACGGCGGATTATTTCAAGAAGATGAAATTCTGGATAATGTAAAAATTGACGATGAAATTTTACTTACCGATATAATAAAACTTTCTTCTTATGATTTCAGCAGTGAAGTTGACGTAAATATTCTCGGACATATTTTTGAACACAGCTTATCGGAAATTGAAGAACTAACCGCAGAACTGGAAGGAAATTTAGTTGAGCGTGAAAAATCCAAACGCAAAAAAGATGGAATTTTCTACACTCCAAAATACATTACAAAATATATTGTTGATAATACGATTGGTTCTTTGTGTACCGAAAAGAAAAAAGAATTAAATCTTGATGAAATTGATGAAACAATTTTAGAAAGCAGCCGAACGCAAAAAGGGAAGTTAAACCAGAAGGCAAAAATATTATTTGATAATCTTGATAAATACAGAGAATATATTTTATCGCTGAAAATACTTGATCCGGCTTGCGGAAGCGGAGCATTCTTAAATCAAGCGTTGGAGTTTTTAATTAAAGAACATAAATGGATTGACGAACATAAAAGCTCGTTGCTGAAAGAAGCATTTACAATTTCCGAATATGAAAAAGAAATAGTTGAAAAAAATATTTACGGCGTTGATATAAATGAAGAAGCCGTTGAAATTGCAAAACTTTCTTTGTGGCTGAGAACAGCTAAAAAAGGAAGAAAACTTTCTACACTAAGCAATAATATAAAATGTGGTAATTCTTTAATTGATGATCCGAAAGTAGCCGGAAATAAAGCATTTAATTGGAATGAAGAATTTAAGGAAATAATGAGCAATGGCGGTTTTGATGTTGTAATTGGAAATCCGCCTTATCTTAATATGACAAGGAACAATATAGATAAAGGCTGGTTGCATTACTTTATTAAAAATTATGTAAGCATTAAGAAATCAAATTCAAAAAATATTTTTACTTTATTTATAGAAAAGGGTATTCAACTTTTAAGAAATAATAAAAATCTTTCTTTTATAATTCCAGAAGGATTTTTGAAAACAAGAAGTTACAATGAATGTTTGGACTATACAAAATTGAATGGTTCAATTATTAGTTCTGTTTACTTTGATTCATTTGTTTTTAAAGATGCAGTAACTGGAAGTTTAATCATCAATTTTAAAAAGAGAATATTTAATTCTGAAAATAGCATAATAAATTATCTTAATGGACAGTTTATAGAATATTTAAATGAAAAAGATAAAGTACTTGAAAAAGTATTATCAAATAATTTCAAAACACTATCCGAAATTGGAAAATTATTTAAAGGGATGGTAGTTAAAGATAGAGATTCTGTATTATTTAAAAATTTTATTAGTTCTGCAAAAACAAATGATAAATTTCTATTAGGTAGTAATATAAATCGATATAGAATTAATTCATTTTGGTATTGTAATTACAAAGAATTAGAAATTATTGGAGGAACGAAATTAAAAACAAAATATGATATTTATCCAAGAATACTAATTCGAAGAACTGGAGATTCATTATGTTCAGTGTTATTAAAAGAAAAAGCTTTAACTGAAAGTACATTGTATTCTTTTTATATCGAAAAAAATGAATATGATTATTTTTTTGTTTTAGGTATTCTAAATTCTAAAATAGCGACTTATATTATTAGAAAAGAGATGATTACAAACAAACAAGCATTTCCTCAGATTTTAATGACAGATTTGGAAAAATTTGTAATTCCAAATGTGAATCAATTTATTAAAACTAAAATAGAAAACTTAGTTAAAAAAATATTAGAATATCAAAATAAACTTTCATCTTTGTTCAGTAATTACTTTTCACGAATAGAATCAAATCTTACAATAAATAAATTTACAAATGCAATTAAAGAATTTAATAAATATGATTTAAAAACATTTGTTATTGAATTAAAAAAACAAAAAATTGAACTTACTTTAAAAAAACAAGACGAATGGGAAGAATATTTTAACGAGTACAAAACGAAAATAAATCAGCTTCAAGAAGAAATAACCAAAACAGATAATGAAATTGATGTAATGGTTTACAAACTTTACAACCTAACCTATGAAGAAGTAAAAATTGTAGATCCACAATTTTGGATGAGAGAAGAAGTGTATAACCAATTTGAAATTAGTAAGACGGAATTAAAATGAAATTTGATTTTAAATTTTTACGAGTTTTCTAAGTTAAAATTAAAAGTTTGGATGATATAAATAATATTTTATAATCATGTTTAATAGGTAGAGTTGTGAACAAAACAATTTTTGAGATTTCAAAAATGGATTGCCCCTCTGAAGAAAATTTAATTCGGATGAAATTAGATTCATTTACAAATATTAAAAATCTCTCATTCGATATTCAAAACAGAAAATTAACAGTTTTGCATGACGGAGAATTTCAAGCAATAGAAGAAGCGATTAGCGAATTAAGTCTCGGAGAAAAATTATTAAGTTCAGAAAAAACTGAATTTATTGTGCAAAACGAAAAAAAAATCAACGAAAATTATTATGGGCAGTTTTATTAATTAATTTTGTTTTTTTCTTATTAGAAATGATTACTGGGATAATTTCTGAATCAATGGGTCTGGTGGCTGATAGTTTAGATATGTTAGCAGATTCATTTGTTTATGGATTAAGTTTGTTCGCAGTTGGAGGAAGTTTAATAAGAAAGAAAAAAATTGCTAAATTAGCTGGCTATTTTCAAATGACTTTAGCATTTATCGGATTTATTGAGGTTTTAAGAAGGTTTTTGGGAGCAGAAAGTTACCCAGATTTTTCAACAATGATTATAATTTCAATTTTTGCACTAATTGCAAATGGCATTTGTTTATATCTTCTTCAAAAATCTAAAAGTAAAGAAGCTCACATGCAAGCAAGCATGATATTTACATCAAATGATGTAATTATAAATATTGGAGTAATTGTTGCTGGAATACTTGTAAAAATATTTGATTCAAATAAACCAGACTTAATGATTGGAACAATAGTATTTGTTTTAGTAATACAGGGTGCGATCAGAATTTTGAAACTAGGAAAATAATAAATCAGACTCGTAAAAATTGATAATAATCTTTGTATTATTAACGAAATGTAAGTTTAAACTATTGTTATAAAACTGGAAGAATTTGAATAAAGAATAATATAATGAAATTTGTGGTTTACAAACTATACAACCTAACCTATCAAGAAGTTGAGATTATAGACCCGAATATCAGAGATATTATTAGCAAAACTGATTATGATCAATTCCAGCCACAATAAAAAACTAAAATCGAAACCCCGCTTCTACGGGGTAAAATTTGTAGATCCTCAATTTTGGATGAGTGAAGTTGAGTATAATCAATAAGAAAATTAATTGAAGAAAAATTTGGATGTCGGTTGAATATTGGCAGTAATGAAAGTAATGAGATAAACTTAGTAATTCCTTAATATGGTTAATAGCGGCACGTTGTTATATATGTAAAAATGATTTGCAAATGTTAACGTAATACGTTATTATATCGATAATGATTAAAAGTTTTGCAG
>JBGSKB010000109.1:0-3278 GCA_041741395.1 Melioribacteraceae bacterium | reverse complement strand
GGTGTTTTCAATTAACAAAAGATTAAGTAAAGGAATTAATCATGGTGAAATTACGAAACACATAGTTATCAGAAGCATTTTACTTTTTTTCTTTGGAGTAATTCTGCATTGCGGTTATGCGAATAAATTAGTCTGGGAGTTATGGAATGTTTTAACTCAATTAGCATTTACGATTTTAATTTCATATGCAATATTCAATTTAAGAATTAGATATCAATTTATTTTTTCTATTCTACTTTTAATATTAACAGAAATTCTTTATCGATATACAAACATTCAAGGATTCAATGAGCCTTTTGTAATTGGGAAAAATTTCGGTTCTTGGATGGATTTAGTTTTGATGAATAAAATTAATGATGGAGGTTGGGTTGTAATAAATTTTCTTCCGACATCTGCACATACAATATGGGGTGTAATTGCTGGTAAAATATTATTCAGCAAAAGAGATAATTTTGAGAAATTTAAAATTATTGCATTAGCAGGTATTGTTGGAATTATTGTTGGTTATGGATTAGATTGGTTTGGAATTACCCCAATCATTAAAAGAATTTGTACAAGTTCTTTTGTAATAGTTTCAGGAGGTTGGAGCGTATTTACTCTTGCAATATTTTATTATTTAGTTGATCTGAAAGGTTTTAAAAAAGGTTTAACAATTTTTGTTGTTGTGGGAATGAATCCAATTTTTATTTATATGTTTAGTCAAACTTTAGGACAATTTTGGTTCAATGGTTTTGTAAATATTTTTGTGGGAGGTTTTTTACAGTATTTGTCAATTAGTCCAGAGATATCAAATATTATAAATTCTATTGTTGTTTTTTCTCTTGAACTTTACATTTGCTATTGGTTATACAAGAAGAAAATTTTCTTTAAAATATGATTTTAGAAATTTATTAAATGACTTTAAAAGGATTTTAAAATGAACCAACTTAAAAGAAGAGATTTTATTAAAAATGCGGCTATGGCTGGATTTGGAATTGCAATGTCTCCATCATTAATTAAATCGCAAGAAAAAATAAAGTTTAAAAGGTCTAAGCCTTCCGGTAAAACAAATATTGCTTTTATTGGTGTTGGTGAAAGAGGACGTTATCATGTTGAATTGGTTGCTCAAAGGACAGATACTGAAATAACTGCAATATGTGATATTGATTCCGATGCAATTAATAAAACACAAAAAATTTTAAGGGATAATAATCGTAAGGAAGCTACGGTTTATACCGGTGACGAATTTGCATTTATGAAACTTTTAGAAAGGGAAGATGTTGATGGAGTTATAATTGCAACACCATGGGTTTGGCATGCAAGAATGTCAGTAGCTTCAATGAAATCCGGAAAATATACCGGCGTTGAAGTTTCTGCAGCAAATACTTTAGAAGAATGTTGGGATATAGTTAATACTTATGAAGAAACCGGAATTCCATTAATGATTTTGGAAAACGTTTGCTATGCTAGAGAATCAATGGCAGTTTTAAGAATGATTAGAGAAGGTCTATTCGGTGAGCTTGTCCATGCTACTTGCGGATATAGACATGATTTGAGAGAAGTTCTTTTTAATGATGGAAAACAAATTTACGGCGGCGGTGTTGAGTTTGGGGACAAAGCATTAAGTGAAGCAAAATGGCGCACTCAGTATTATCTTAATCAAAATTCGGATGTTTATCCGACTCACGGACTTGGTCCGATAGCAACTTGGTTTGATATAAATCGTGGAAATAGATTTGTAACTTTAACATCTACTGCAACAAAAGCTGTTGGATTAAAAGATTACATAACAAACCATCCCAAAGGTGGAGAAGATCATCCAAATGCAAAATTAAAATGGAAAATGGGAGATATTATTACATCAGTAATAAAAACAGCTAATGATGAAACAATTATCTTAAATCATGATACAAGTCTGCCTCGTCCATATTCATGGGGCTTTACATTACATGGATCTAAAGGAGTTTGGTGCGGAGATTATGAAGGTAGAAGAATTTATTTGGAAGGAAAATCTCCACAGCACCAATGGGAAACCGATGAAAATTTTGATAAATATATGAAACAATTTGATCATCCACTTTGGGCTGAAGAAGAAAAAAATGCAGCAAATGCTGGTCACGGTGGAATTGATTATTTCACAATTAAACAATTTGTCGATTCTGTTAGGGAAGAAAAAAATCCCCCAATAGATGTATATGATGCGGCTGCTTGGAGTGTTATTACTCCTTTGTCAGAAGCATCAATTCAAAATAACAGCTCTCCTCAATATTTTCCGGATTTTACCAGAGGAAGATGGATGAAAAATAAACCAATTTTTGGATTGTTCTAATTTATTGATTCGAGACAGAAGATTTGAGATGTGAGATTAAAGAAGAATAATCGCAAGAGGTTTTAAAGTTTGTTCAAACCTCAAAGTATTAGAATTTTAGAATGACTATTTTCTGGTCATGTCTAATCGAATTTTGATGAGACATCTCAATTTATCTAGCAATTTTGTAATCTTTTAATTCGTTAGCTAACGGATGTAATTTTTATTACGTGATTTCTCAGTCGCTGCGCTTCTTAGAAATGACAAATTTGTTCTTTTCTTTTTACATTTTTTCTATTTCCAATTTTATTCGTCGTTGCATTTCTACATTTCAACATCTATACGTTTTAGCATTTTTCCTTTCTCATTTAAATTCGCCATTTCTCAAATATGATAAGATTTATTAAAAATCAAATATAATCAGACTCGAAATCCAATTTTAAATTGATTCTATACAACTTAAACAAAATTTTTGTTTTACTTCTTTTTATGAATTTTTATAAATATTTTGGCATAAATATTATACTATTAAAATCATTGATAGAAAATATTGGAGTTTTTTATGGCAAAAGTTAAAGGCGATATTATTATCGATATCGAAAAATGCAAAGGATGTGAACTTTGCGTTGAAGCTTGTCCTCAAGATTCACTTCAACGAGCCCGCCAAGTTAACAACAAAGGTTATTTGTATATTGTAAAAGTTATTGATAATTGTACCGGCTGCACAAACTGTGCACTTGTTTGTCCGGAAGGTGCAATAACTGTTTACAGAAAAACAGAAACCGGAAATAAGCAAATAGCCGAAGTTAAAAATATTTCTTCCGACATTTCAATTGAGGTGAACGAATGAAAGATTTGCAATTAATGAAAGGAAATGAAGCATTAGCGGAAGCTGCAATTCGTGCCGGTTGCGATGCTTATTTTGGTTATCCAATCACTCCCCAGTCTGAAGTTTTGGAATATTTAAGTAGAGAAGCAAATGCAAGAACCG
>JBGSKB010000108.1:0-1657 GCA_041741395.1 Melioribacteraceae bacterium | reverse complement strand
AAAAAGCAAGAATTCTGCCAAAAGAAAATATTATTTTTTTGGAGTTTTATGGCAAATTTAGCAAAAAAAACTTTTATCGCAGTTTTTGATGAGCTTTTAAAATTGAATTTTAATGATTCCACAACTCCCTATCTAAACTTCGATACTGAATTGCTTCACTTAAATGATTTGGTTGAATATTTTCAGAATCTTCTAAATCTGCAATTGTTCTGCTTACTTTTAATATTCTATCGTATGCTCTTGCTGAAAGACCTAATTTTGTCATTGCAATTTTAAGTAAATTTGCACCAATTTCATCTAAATTACAATATTTTCTAACTTCTTTGGAGCCCATATCCGCATTATTGTAAATCATTTTATTGTTTTCAAATCGATTTTGTTGCTTTTTTCTTGCATTTACTACACGATTTCGAATTGTTGAAGATTTTTCTCCACTTTCTGAAGATGATAAATCTTTATATTTTACCGCCGGAACTTCTATATGAATATCTATTCTGTCTAAAAGTGGACCGGAAATCTTTGACATATATTTTTGAATCATTCCGGTGTTACAAGTGCATTCTTTATTAGGATCTGTATAAAATCCACATGGACATGGATTCATTGCCGCCACCAAAGTTACGTTTGCAGGAAATTCCAAAGACATTTTTGAACGACTAATTGTAACTTTTGAATCTTCCAATGGCTGGCGTAAAACTTCGAGAACATTTTTTTTGAATTCCGGTAATTCATCTAAAAATAAAACTCCGTGGTGCGCAAATGATACTTCTCCGGGTTTTGGAAATGATCCTCCTCCAATTAATGCAGCATCAGAAACTGTGTGATGTGGACTTCTAAATGGTCTCTCAGTAATTAGTGCTTTTTCTTTAGAAAGAATTCCTGCAATTGAATGAACTTTTGTTGTTTCAAGAGCTTCATCAAAACTTAACGGAGGAAGAATTGAAGGAAATCTTTTTGCAAGCATTGTTTTTCCAGATCCCGGTGGTCCAATCATTAAAATATTATGCCCACCGGCTGCAGCAATTTCTAAAGCTCTTTTTACATTTTCTTGACCTTTTACATCAGAAAAATCTAGATGATAGTAATTAATTTCTGAAAAGATTTCATCTAAATTTGATTTGTGTGGTTCAAACTCCTTTTCGGAATTTAAAAAGGAAATTACTTCTTTCAAATTTTCAAATCCAAAAACCTTTAGATTATCTACAATTGAAGATTCTTTAACGGAATCAATAGGAACAATTAAATTTGTGAAACCTCTTTTTTTTGCTTCAACAGCAATTGAAAGTCCGCCTTTTATTCTTCTTAATGTTCCATCCAAAGCTAATTCGCCTAAAATTAGTGTTGAATTTAACTTTTCTTCGTCTTGTATTTGACCAATTGCAGCTAATAATCCAACTGCAATTGGAAGATCAAAAGAACTTCCTTCTTTTTTTATATCAGCAGGAGCAAGATTTATTGTAATTTTTTTTAGCGGAAATTCAAATCCACTATTTTTTATTGCAGCAGAAACTCTTTCTCTGCTTTCTTTTACTGCATTATCTGGTAAACCAACAATTGTAAAAGAGGGAATTTGTTTTTCACAATGCGTCTCAACTTCTATAATAAAAGCATCAATTCCATATGTTGCACTTGAAAATATTTTTGAAAGCATATTAAA
>JBGSKB010000107.1:0-2215 GCA_041741395.1 Melioribacteraceae bacterium | reverse complement strand
TCGTTTCTCGGCAAAATAAATATTGTTAAATCGCTCATCCATAAAGGAATACTGAAACGGCTGCCCAGGAAGAAATTTATCCCAAACCGAATTAAATTTTGCAATTAAACCAGAGATATCAGAAGTTCTAATTTTGAACGAAATCATTCCAGGTTCGTTGCCTAAAAAGATGGCGATTGGGGCGATTGTATTCCTAAGCGATTCGTAATTAAAATCTTCAACAACACCAATTATTATATAATCTCTTAGTTCGCCATTTCTTTGAATATTGGTTGGTTTGGTCATCACTTGACCAATAGGATTTGCAATAGCAAACTGTTTAGCGCATGCTTGATTTATAATAACAGCATTCTTATCAGAACCAAATTCACGTGAAAAATTTCTTCCTTCAATAATTTTCATATTTAAGGTTTCAATGTAGTCGTAATCAACACTCCATTGCTGCATTGAAATTCCTTCCTCGTTTTTCCCCTTCATATAAATTAGGCTGTTATTATATCCGGAAGGAACTGGTAAAAAGTTTGAGATTGTTGCTTTTTTAACCTCACCAAATTTTAACATTTCATTTTTAAACGTTTCAATTTGATCACCCAGAAGGTATGCATTGTTTGCAATTAAAATGTTGTTTCTATCAAATCCTATTTTTTTATTTTGAATATATTTCAACTGCGTCATTACAACAGTTGTACTGACTATTAAAATAATTGATGTAGTAAATTGGAATATTACTAAAGCACTTCTAAGCATTCCAGATTTAACTGATGATTTTGCTTTACCTTTTAAGACATGAATGGGTTGATATTTTGACAAAATAAATGACGGATAACTTCCGGCTAAAATTCCAATTACAAAAAGTATTGCTAACATTGAAAAGAGTAAAAAAGTGTTCGAAAAAAATGAGATAGGAATTTCTTTTCCCGTTATGTTGTTAAAGTATGGACTAAGAATTTTGATTAAACCAATTGAAATTAATAATGAGAAAAATGTAGTTATAAATGATTCAGTTAGGAATTGCTTTACTAAAGATTTTTTATCTGAGCCAAGAACTTTTCTTATACCAACTTCTTTTGCTCGGGTTGCAGACCTAGCAGTTGAAATATTCATATAATTAACGCAGGCAATAATCAAAATGAATAGTGCAATTATTGAAAATATATACACATACTTTATATCGCTGTTTGTCCCTAATTCTGCAATTAAATCTGAATGTAAATGTATATCTTTCACAGGCTGCAGAATATAAGCGGCGTTGCCTTCTTGACCTTTAATTTCTGCCAAAGTTCTACCCATTACTCTTTCAATTTCTGGTCCAATATATTTATCAACAAATTCAATAAACTTTTTTTCAACATTTTGGGGATCAGCACTTTCTTTAAGTAATAAATAAGTTTGAAAATTATTTGCAAGCCAAATTGTACTTTTCGATTCAGTTAAAGAAGGCATCGAAAGAAAATAATCAAAATAGAAGTGGGTATTACTTGGTATATTTTTAAAAACAGCAGTAACAATATATTCTGTATTATTATTTAAAAGTAAAGTTTTGCCGACCGGATTTTCTGATCCGAAATATTTTTTTGCTCCTTTTTCTGATAAGGCTATTTCATTAGGTTGTAAAAGTACTGTTAAAGGATTTCCTGCAAGAACTTTAATATTAAACATGTCGAAAACAGAATTATCGACAAAACAATTATCATTTTCCGTAAAAATATTTTTGTCTTTTTTTATGGTAATGTCTCCATTTCTTCTAAATCTTACAGTTTTCTCTACTTCTGGTATTTCTTCGAGACATGTTTGTGCAAATATAGCAGGTGATACAACACCTTTAAGTTCATTTCCGGAAAGTTTAAAGTTGCCAACCACTCTATATATTGAGTCTAGACGTTTGAAATAATTATCATAGCTCAATTCGTTTTGAACATACAAAGCCAGTAAAATTGTGCAGGCCATCCCAATTGCTAGACCTGCAATATTTATAATAGAATAAATTTTATGATTTAATAAATTCCGTAAGGCAATTTTTAAATAATTTTTTAGCATAATATCCTCAGTAAAATTTTATTGTTCTAACCAGCCATCTTTCAAAGTAATTATTCTATTTCCGTATTCAGCATTCACTTCCGAATGTGTAACCTGAATAATTGTTGTCCCTTCACCGTTAAGTTTTTTCAGTAATTCCATAATTTCTTTACCTTGATCTGAATGTAAGTTGCCGGTC
>JBGSKB010000106.1:0-4465 GCA_041741395.1 Melioribacteraceae bacterium | reverse complement strand
AATTTGTTCGGAAGTAAATAATGATGAATTGCTTAAAATGCACGCTGGTATTTTGTTTGATTCAATGAAATCAATAAATTCTTTTGTATAATTTGCGATGGTGTTCCCGATTCTAAGAACACCATCTAAATCTATTAAAAGTGGTTTTTGCACTTAATATAAAATTTGTTTTTCAAATTACTTTTAAAACGCTGAAATCATTCCGATGCTAAACATACTATACTTTTCTTTTAAATCATATTTGTATTCTGCAACCATTCTTATATTTCTTCTGTACAAATATCCGGCATGAAGTGCTAATGTTTTGTAATCTAAATTATCTAGGTCGGAATTTATCCAATTAAATAAACCGACAGTGTACCATTTACTTTCATCGCCATTGGGTTTATAAATAACTTCTGCTATGCCGCCATGAGTTTTTACATTTTCATTCACAATATTATGTAAAGCTTTTGAATCCTTTCGCCACACATATTGAAGATTTAATTCAATTTTATCATTGCCTAATGTTAAATCGGGACCTAACATTGTAATATTATCATTTATCTCAGAAATATTATCCAGCTCTTCTTTTGCTAAATAACCAAATCCGCCAATTCTCAAATACTCACCCACATCTTGTGAAACTCTTAGAAAATAATTTTTATACTTATCCTTATCAAAATTTTTAATTGCATCGGCTTCATCAATTCCATTTCCATTTACGATTTCAAAAATTATATCCGTACCGGTTTCAAGTCCATATGTTAACATAAGTCCTCTATCATAAGCCAAGTTTGTTGAACTATTACCAACATGAATTTTGTAGACTTGATAATCTTCCAAAGTGAGTCTTAATTCTCTTTTAAATAACGGATCTGAAATTTGAAATTGCCCAAAATAAATATCAAAATCTTGATCAAAAAAATTATTAAACATTAAATAAGCATCTTCCACTCCAACAACTTTTCCCCGCTCATTCATATAGAAATAAAAATAATATGATAACTTGCTAGATAATTCTCCTCCAGACAAAAGTTTTACTAAATACGGAGATTGCAAATCCAATCCATTTTTTTGTTCACCAGTTTTTAAACTCATATGAAAATCCAATCTAACAGCAATTGGAAAATCTCTAATTAGTGAAAGTTGATCATCTCCTGTTTCAACAAAATATCTTGTAGATTGCATTTCCGGAAATCTAAATCCGTTACCTGCAAAATCATCTCCGTATGGTTTTAAACTTGGTATTGGCGAATGACATGTTTGGCAGCTTAATTTATATTTTCTTGCAAAAGCTGGGATTGCAAAAATTTCAACTGTCGATAATATTATAAATAATATTACTATCAAAATTTTCTTAAATGTATACATTTTTCAATCTCCTTAATCAACAATATTTATTGTTGTAAAATGTTCATTTACTAATAAAGCTTCATATTCTTCCGAAGGAACATTTAGAAATTTACCTACTGATGAAATTAATTTTTGATAAAATAATTTTGCAGTAATTTTTAATTTACCTTCCGAAATATTATCCGGAATATTAAAAATAAAAGTTTCAATTTTGGTTTCTCTTGGTCCAATTCTATAATCTACACCTAAAGAAGCTGTATTCCATTGCTGAATTGTCATTCGTTTTTGAGGATCGAAATACGGCATTCTAAAAATTCTATTTCCAAGTTGAATATCATCTCGTTGAACACCTTCAAAATTAGGGTTTGTCATTGCTATTCCCATATCTTGATAAGCATTTACATCTGATGAAATAGTAAATTCTTCACCATCAAAACCTTTTTTATCAACGGGTAAATGAAAAGTTTTTCCGATTTCATCTATTGCTTCAACTTGAAGCCAAACAATTCTGTCTTCAACAGAACCGGTTGGGAATTTATGTCCCGTTTTTTGATTAAATAATGCAACTGTAAATTTAACTGTTTCGCCGGGTTCTGCTTCTTCAAGATCCGGATGAATTCTTAATTCAATTGTACCTTTAACTTTTCCGGGATCATGTGCACCATGGAATAAATGCTGACGTGAATCTGGATATTTATTACCCATTGCTCCAATAATTGATTCTCCTTTGGGCATATGACAATCTTGGCATTGAACGCCTTCTTTTGAATAAGGACCTTCTTTCCATTCTAAGTGCGTTGATTTTACCCAAATTCCGAAAGGATTTTTTTCATTATGACAAATTCCACAAAAATCTCCAGTGCGATGTAAAGCTGAAACTGAAATTTCATGTGCCGGAGATTGAATTCCACTTTCTCTTCCACTGAATTTTGTTTTTCCGGGTTTCATAACATAGTTAAAGTTAAAAGGAATATCACCTTCAAACCCAGAAATACTGTGGCAGACTTCACAAGAAACACCCTCATTTGCACGAGAATTTAATTCTGGTTTTGGTGGTGGAGTATCACCAACAACAAATGAAATTGGTGCATGACATCCATTACAACCATCTCTTACTTCAGCAACTTTTTCATCTTTTTCCGCATGCGGAATAGCAAGTTTAAAGTATTCAATTTCATCCCAATGATGTGTGTAAGATTTTGACATCATTGCTTGTTTCCACTGCTGATAAAAATCGGTATGACAAGCAACTCCGCAAAATTCTGGTGTTTTAAAATCTTCATATTTTAAATCACCGTGTTTTGTAGATAATTGAGCAAAAATAAAAACAGAAGAGAACGAATACAAAATGTAAAACAGTTTAAGTTTTTTCATTTTCACCACCGTTTATTTATGAAATTAACATAATAATTATTAAAAGGATAATCAACTCTTAATTTATGGCATATATTAAATCAGTATTAAAATTTGCGCAACCTTGATCATAATAAATTATTTAAGTAAGTTTATATAGACTGAATCTAAATAATATTTAATTTTTATCGATTATTGAATATGAAAACAGCAGCTAAATTAAAGTTTGGAGAAAAGGCATTTATTAGTTACATCGATGAAAGTCATCCTTCTTTTAGACGAATAATTGAAATTGGATTTACTCCCGGACAAGAAATAGAGTTAATAAGTTCTTCAATTTTTAATGATCCGTTAGCTTTTTCACTGAGAGGAACAATGATTGCAATTAGGAAAAATGAAGCTGAATCAATTATTTTATCATGAAAGAAACATTAATTGCAACACAATCTTTAATTACTTTAGTTGGACCGCCAAATTCTGGAAAAACTACTTTATTTAATCTATTAAGTGGAAAAAATTTTAAAACCGTTAACTACCCAGGTTCAACAATAGAGTATAATTCTTCAAGTTTTTTATCCAAATTTAATATTGATGCAACTTTATTAGATTCTCCGGGAATTATTAGTTTAATCCCAAGTTCTCCCGATGAGGAAATTACCGTAAATTCTCTTTATGAACATCCCAAATTTGGAATTCCAAATATTGTTATTGTAACGGTTGATTCAAGTCAACTTTCAAGGCATTTGTTATTAGTAAAACAACTTTTGGCTTCAAATTTTAGAGTAATTATTGTTTTAACAATGACAGATATTTTAATGAAAAAGGGATTTACAATTTCTCATACCAAACTAGAAGAAAAAATTGGTTGCAATGTTGTTAAAATTGATGGAAGAAACGGGAATGGAATTGAAAATTTAATTTCGGTTGTCGTTCAAATTTTAAAAACATCAAACAATGAAAAGAATAAATTAAATAAATTAATTCCAAGTGCTCATGCAGAAAGAATTATTAATTTTTATAAAGAAATTGAAAAAATTGAAAATGAAGCAATTTCTCCTATTGCATCAGAGAAAAATCTTAAAAATGCAAATGAACAATTAAATAAATTATCCAAAAATTTTATAAATAAACCAGATAGTTTTACACTTCAACTTGATAAAATTCTATTACATAAAATTTGGGGAATAGTCCTTTTTCTGTTAATTACCGGAGCAACTTTTACTTCAATTTTTTGGCTGGCACTTCCTTTAATGGAATTTGTGGATGAATTATTTGCAACTTTTGCAAATATAAGTGCTTCATATCTTGGAAACAATTGGTACAGCGATTTAATTTCGGATGGAATAATAAGTAGTGTTGGAGCAGTAATTATATTTGTTCCGCAAATTGTTATACTTTTTCTTATTCTTGGTTTTCTTGAAGATACCGGTTACTTAGCCCGCGGCGCAATGTTAATTGATAAACCTTTATCTAAAATTGGATTAAATGGAAGATCGTTTGTTCCAATGTTGTCCGGATTTGCATGTGCAATTCCAGCAATGCTTGCTGCCAGAACAATATCAAATAGGAAAGAAAGATTATTAACAATTTTTATTATTCCATTAATGAGCTGCAGTGCAAGACTTCCAGTCTATGCTTTGTTAATTGCATTTTTAATTCCCAAAGAAAATTTTCTCCTAGGCGGATTTATTTTTTCTTTTATTTATTTATTCAGCATTATCAGTTCTGTAATTATAGCCGGGTTAATTAATAAATTTAGTAAAATAATAATTAGAGA
>JBGSKB010000105.1:0-1680 GCA_041741395.1 Melioribacteraceae bacterium | reverse complement strand
AACCAATCCAATTCCGGAAATTGAATGAATATCAAATCCATTATTTTTTTTTATTACAATCCAAGCCGCATCTGAATTGCTTACCTTTATTGTAGTTGATGTAATTGTTTCCGAAAGTTCTTCAAAATCAAAAACTTGACTCATCAAAATACTAATATCTTTAAGACTCGTAAGTTCTTCAGATTTTCTATCAATAGCTTCCGCAGTTGGCAAATGGAAAAGTGTTGTAAAGAAAATTATGCTAAAATATATTGCTCCATAAATCATTACGAGACTTACAAATTGTTCCAATGCTGGAGAAAAATTTCTTATAATATTAAAATCATCACCAAGAACTATGGAAAAATTCATCCAAGATAAAATTGTTAAAACAACCGAAATAATTAGCAAGGAAATTTTCTGCTTTTTATTTAGGAATGCAATCCACGCAACTCTCAAAGAATTTGTGAAAATTAAACTTATTGATATAACATAAAATGCATTGTAAAGAAAATCATTGCTGTCATCTAAAATTATTGCAAATCCCTCAAGGGATTTATTTGATTTTAAAAATGAAGCTGAAATAGAAGTTAGAATTATGAAAACAATTAGTGTATTAAAATAAATTCTCGGATCTTTTTTTTGTCGGTGAAAACAAAGCTTTTTATATACCGAAAATATATATGCTAATGACCCAATAAAAATAAATACTATTAGTGTGGAAAATAAAATATAAACTAAACCGGATGAAACCCCGGCATTACTTTCATCGAAAAGCCATGAGGTTATTGAAACAATAAAAAATATTAATGCATTTAAAATTCCAGCATTAACAACAAGTGAAAGCGGCTTGCTTAATTTTGGATCAATAAATTCCGTTACATAATAAACCCAAGCAAATACACTTACTAAAACAAGCAATTCATTAACAATAAGAAAAAGTAAAGTATCATTTATAGGAAAAATAATTTTATAAATAAAAAAAATGACTGAAATAAATACAGCATTTTCTAATTTTTTATTACCTAATGAATGGGAATTTTTGATTTGCAAAATAACTTACCTAATTATTTACGGTGTTAATTTTTATCCTCTAATTTCATCTTTGTAAGGTTCAAGAATTAATTTTAAACTTTCACGAGCTCTAAAAATTCTTGACTTAATTGTACCAACTTCACAATCAAGTTTTTCTGCAATTTCTTGATAACTATATCCATCTATATCTCTTAAAATTAGCGGAACTTTAAGTTTATCCGGAAGTTTTAAAATTGCTTTCTGTACAAGTTTTTGAACATCAAAATTATCATTATCAGATTTTCCGCTTCTTTCATAATCATCATCTTTAATTGGAACAAAAATACTTCTAACTTTTTTCTTTCTTAAATAATCTCTGCATTTATTTACTGTAATTCTATAAAGCCAAGTTGTAAATTTTGATTCAAACCGGAATTCTTTCAATTTATGATAAACATTTATAAACACATCTTGAGAAATGTCATCAACATAATCAACGTCGCCCAAAGTTAGAAAAACCAAATTTCTAACTTTATCTTTGTGTTTCTGAATTAATTCAGTAAATGCTCTTTCATCGCCTTGTTTAAATTTCTCAATTATCGGGAAATCATCATCAAGGACGTTATTTAATTCTGTTTCTTCAGTGTTCAAAATTTAGACGATGTTTGTTGATATAAAGTTCTAAAA
>JBGSKB010000104.1:0-1715 GCA_041741395.1 Melioribacteraceae bacterium | reverse complement strand
TGAACTTATTAAGTAATAAAGCTATTCTCAATTATTTTGTTAAAAATAATGAGACAGTAATTTCATTGCCTTCCGGAATTGAAGAAACAGTATTTCCAATTTGTATAAAAATTGAAGGTGTGGAAAAAAATGTTGCTATTTCTCCAATTGTAAAAGTTAATGGGAAAATAGTTGAGGGCACTTATTTATTTCAAGATAGTATAGAAGTTGAAATTATTTCAAGTGATATTAACGCGGAAATAAAATATACAATTGATGAAACTTCTCCGAATCAAAATTCAAAATTGTATTCTGAAAAATTAAAAATTAGTGAATCAACAAAACTAAATACAATTTCATTTAAAGATGAATTTGTTGAAAGCAAAATAAACTCAGTGCAATTTTATAAAATAAAATCCGTTAAAGATTTACAGCTAAAAAATAATCCTTCTGAAAAATATTCAAAATTGGATAAATTTATACTTGTCGATGGAAAACGAGGTTCTGAAAAATATAATGATAATAACTGGTTGGGATTTGAAGGTGATAATTTTGAGACAACTTTAGATTTAGGTGAAAGTAAAATTGTTAAAGAAGTTCATCTTGGTTGTTTATCAGATTTAAACTCATGGATATTTTTACCTAAAAATGCTTCATTTTATATTTCCGACGATAATATCAAATTTAAGAAAATATCTGAATCAAATTATAATGTTTCTAATACTGAAAACCAGAAGCCATTTTTAAAAGATATTTCAGCAAAGATAAATTTAAAAACTAGGTATATTAAAATAGTTGCTGAGAATATTAAAGAATGTCCGGCTTGGCACAAAGGCAGTGGCGGTAAGGCATGGCTTTTTGTTGATGAAATTATTCTTGATTGATTTAATTATTCAAAAACATTTGATAAATAAATTTGTTGATTTATTTTTATTGAAGTAATATTTGAATAATCTAAATTGTTTGTAAAATTAAGTTGAATAACATTGGAAATTAAATGAATAGAATATTGCAAAACTATGAAAATGCTAAAGATTTTTATTCTTCCATAAATGTTGATGTAGAATCAGCATTAAAACGATTGAAAGAATTATCAATTTCAGTGCATTGCTGGCAAGCTGATGATGTTAGCGGATTTGAAAAACCAAATTCAGAACTTTCCGGCGGAGGTATTCAAGTAACGGGAAATTACTTTGGGAAAGCAAGAACTATTTCCGAACTTCAAACTGATATGGAAAAAGTTTACTCACTTGTTCCCGGAAATCATAGATTCAATCTGCATGCAATCTATGGTGATTTTGATGGGGAAAATATTGAACGAAATGAAATTGAACCAAAACATTTTGAAGGTTGGATCGAATGGGCAAAAAAGAATAATTTAAAATTAGATTTTAATGCAACATGCTTCTCACATCCTAAATCGGAAAGCGGTTTTACTTTAAGTAATTATGAAAAAGAAATAAGAGATTTTTGGATTGAGCATGTAAAATGTGCGAGGGAAATTACAGCACATTTTGGAAAAGAATTTAATTCTCCATCAATTCATAATTTATGGATTCCGGATGGTTCAAAAGATATTCGTTTTGATAAATGGACACCGCGCCAATTGTTGAAAGAAAGTCTTGATGAAATTTATTGCGTTGAGTTTGATAAAAAATTTGTTAAAGACGCAGTTGAAAGTAAATTATTTGGAATCGGAAGTGAATCTTACGTTGTTGGTTCACACGAATTTTATT
>JBGSKB010000103.1:0-3236 GCA_041741395.1 Melioribacteraceae bacterium | reverse complement strand
TGGTTATTTAATTTTATTTTCAATATTAAATAAAAATGTTAAACAAACTTTCAATTTTATTTTTACTACAAATGCCAAACTGCTTACTCAGTCGGTAGATTTGTTGGTTATTTGCATTTTGGTAATTTTATTTCCACCTTCCAAGAGCGAAATAATTAGAATCACAGTAATTTTCCCAGTTAATATAAAAGCGTGCACTAGTAGTTGTTATTTCATTTACTCCTAATGCATTTTGACCAACAATTAAATCCATAAATATTTTTGGAGGTTCAATAAAGCTTAGCGGATACTGAAGAGTTACACCTTTAGAATTTGTTCTACCAACGCCCAAACACAATTGTAAACTATCAATTCGCAAATAATCATTATCAGTTTCAGGTTGAGAGTCAATTATTGCTTGAATAATATAATTTTGGTCATTAATTAAATCATTGATATAATTTGTAAGGCTAGTATTTATAGAATCTAATCTTCGAATATTTTCTAAATTAACAGAATCAGTATGATTATGTAAATTATTAAAGAGTGAATCAGAATATTCTTTATTTTTCTTATTCAATGAATCAATTACAGTTTGTTGTTTAGTCAATTGTAAAATTAATGTTTCGATTAATTTATTTTGATTTTCTTGCTCAATTTTTTAGTTTTTTAATTTGTCCTCTAACTTATTAACTCTGTCTTCCAATGGATTTTCACAACTTAAAAGGAATATACTTAGTAGCAATAACAATTTAATTTTTAATAACCGATACATTATTTCTCCTACACAATATATTTAACTGATTTTTTTTAATGCATATTATGCCGTTGTGCCCAAACCAATGTTCAAAGCAACAATGCCATATTTATTTATTAAACAACTTTTTAATTAGAACAATCTTTCATTTACAACTACACCTAAAAACAAAGCCGAAACGGAACCACAAACTTTTAAACTTCACCTATGCCAAATGCGGAAATGCTATCGGGTGGAAGAACTGGTTATAAGCGCTCCTAAATTTATTTTATTTTTACTATCTTAAAAAGTCTTATCTATTAGTAGTTAATTTATTCAACCCTATTGCCATTTTATAGGCCATTGCAGCGTCGGGAAGCGGCGTTAAGTTATCTAATAAAATATTGTAAGTACCTTTTTCAGAAAGTTCGTCAGCAACTTTTTTAATTAAAGCCAAAGTAGCTTTCATCAAACTTGAACCAAGACTTACTCGGACAACACCTAAATCTTGTAGTTCACTAATGGGTGGGGTTACGCCTGCTCCAATTGTAGGGTTTGCAAGGATATTGATTGGGGCATTAATTTCCTTGACCAATGTCGCAATCGTTTCTTTTTCCCATACAGGTTGTACAAATATGCAGTCGGCGCCAGCTTCTCGGTATTTATTGCCACGCCTTATTGACTCAGATAATTTCTCTTGTGTTGAACCTGTTGAAGTGTAAAATGAATCTGTTCTTGCATTAATGACCAAATGAAAGTCCATCGAATCGGATAATGCACGAATAGCTGATATTCTTTCACAAAATTCAATCTCGTCAATTAATACTGGATTTAAATCTGTACTATCTTCAATGTTTATCCCAACAATTCCCGTTGCAATTATCTTTTTGGCTGAATCAATTATTTCGTTTAGATTGTTTCCATACCCAGCTTCTATATCCACAGTCACGGGGACTTCTACTGCATTTATGATCCCTGTTATGACTTCAATCATTTCTGGCAATTGTATTACTTCGCAGTCAGGATAACCTAAAGATGCGGCTATTCCCATACTTGTTGTTGCGACTGCTTTATAGCCACATGCTTCTATTAATTTGGAACTTCCGATGTCCCACGAGTTTAACAGAACCAGAATTTCTTTATCATGGTGATATTTCAAGAACAGTTCGACTTTTTCTTTTTGAATGCTTGTAACCATTATATTATCCTTTTTTATTTGCACATTACTTTAAAGCCACCTAACGGCACCGCTCCGTCAACTGACGGATTACCCTCTGCCAAACTTGCCCGCCTCCATTAGCTAACGGATTGTTAGGCGGGACAGCAATGTTAATTTACCTTTCCATTTTTAGTTTGTTAATTAATTTTTAATTTTAGAACAATTTCAAAAAGTAATTTTTAATGAACTTCCAAACTTTAATTTTCACAAAACCCAAATTGTGCGAACTTGTCTGCCGTGGCAGAGCAGCTTGCCCCTATTCTTCGGAGGTTAGGTAGGCTTTTTTGCTATATGCCATTAAGTAGTTATAACTTTTAAATGAACCATATACATTATTTTATAATGATCAGAAATCTTTGCCATTAATTTATTTTTTAAATTTAATCCTTTAGTAAGTATTTTAAACATTGGATATTCTTTTTCTACTTTAATTTTATTATTCCATTTTGTAATCTCGGTTGCTGAATTTATCCCCCATTTTAAATATGATTTTTCATCTAAACCAGAACTTTGAATAACCTTCTTATTTGATATTCTTACTCCCATTGTGGAAGCTGCATCAAATACAATTTCACTTCCCGGAAACTTTTCAACTATCTTGTTAAATATGTCTTTTAATTGATTCTCTTCAAAATAATACAAAACTCCCGCTGCCATAAGTAAAACATTTTCTTCAATATGTAATTCTTTAAACCATCTATCGTCTAAGAATGAATATGAAATAAACTTTCTTCTATCACTCTCAGAAATAAATTTTCTTCTCAATTCAATCACATCTGGTAAATCTAGATCATACCAAAAAAGTTTTCCGTTGTCCACTCTATCAAATGTTGTATCTAATCCACAACCAACATTTACTATTGTAGCTTTAGGATATTGCCTTAAAAACTCTTTTATAGTATTATCAATATGAATGCTTCGTGCTATCCATTCAAATTGAGTTATTTCTTGAATATTTTCAGATATTAGAGAAAAATTATAATCTATTTTTTTAATTATCTCTTTTGCAGTATTATCAATAATTTTTGGGTTTGGTTTTTCAGTTTCTATAGCACGTCCCCATAATGGTAATAATAAAGTAAGCTGAACATAACCAAGTTCAATTTTGATTTTTTCAGACATATTAGATCTCCTAAAAATAGTTTCTTGTATTTTGGCTGATAAAAGTGTGACTCGTCACCCGTCCACCTCGAACAACAATACCGAATGAAAAACTAAAGCTAATAATTTTAACAATTTTATAAAATAGAACAATGTTACAGGTAATGCTTACTTTTATACCAACCCCAAAAACTTGAACAA
>JBGSKB010000102.1:0-2850 GCA_041741395.1 Melioribacteraceae bacterium | reverse complement strand
CTTACTATCTTAGGATTAACAGAACATATTGTTGAATAGTATGTATAAGTTCTAGTGAATTACTATAAAATTTTATTGAACACAAATGAGAATTAAATGACCAATTTTTTCTGGGGAACTACAACATCAGCGTTTCAAATTGAAGGAAATATTTCAAATGATTTTACTGAATGGGAAAAACTTGGCAAGTTTAGAAATAATGGTTCAAATCCATTATATGAAAACGGCAGCAACCATTGGAAATACTGGAAAAAAGATTTTGATTTATTAAAAGAACTTAATCAAAATGCATACAGATTTTCAATAGAATGGTCAAGAATTGAACCAGAAAAAAATAATTATTCAGATGCCGCATTAAAGCAGTATTCAGAAATGATTGATTATTTAACAAGTAATCAAATTGAGCCGTTCTTAACTCTTCACCATTTTTCTCATCCAAAGTGGTTTCATGAGTTTTCACCTTGGCATAAAAAAGAATCTATTCAAACATTTTGCAATTTTGCGAAAATTATAATTGATCTTTATGCTGATAAAATAAAATATTGGATTTCGTTTAATGAGCCAATCGTATGGGCTTTAGCAGCTTATGGTGATGGTAAATTTCCTCCGGGTTTCAAAGATTCGAAATTAATGATGGATGCAATTTATAACATGATGGAAGCCCACATATGTATTTATGATTATCTAAAGATGAGAAATCCCAATGCTAAATTAGGAATTGCAAAACACTTTATAATTTTCAAAGAAGCAAGAAATTGGTTTTTTCTTGATAAAAAAGTAACAGATAATATTGATACTTTTTTCAATAAAATGTTGTTGGAAGCATTTCAGAAAAACAGAATCTCACATAGGTTTCCAACTTTATTAAACTATGATTCTCAAATTTCTTTAGATAATAAAATAGATTTTTGGGGAATTAACTACTATTACAGAGTTTATAGTCAATTAAAATTTAGCTTAAAGAATCCAATTTTTCTCTTTCCTAAAGAACCAGCTACGGATATGGGCTGGGAAATTCATCCCAGAGGATTAAAAAAAATATTAAAAATTGTTTCAAAAACCGGCAAGGAAATTATTGTAACTGAAAATGGTATTGCAACCAATGATGAAGAACTTAGAAAAAATTTTATTAAACGACATTTAAAAATCGTGAATAAAGCTAGACAAAAATACAATCTAACCGGATATTTTTACTGGAGTTTAATAGACAATTACGAATGGTTATTCGGTAAATCAAAAAGATTTGGTTTGGTAAAAATAGATTATGAAAATGACTTTAGAAGAATAGTAAAACCAAGTGCTTTTTACTATTCCGAGTTAATAAAAAAATATTCCCAGCAGCAAAACGAACATATAATTGATCAGAAATAGTATCATTAACATGTAGGATTGTGATATGGAAAATTTAATAATAATATTTTTCTCAATAATTATTGCAATCGGAATCAGTTATCAAATTTTGTCAATAGTAATTCTTAAAAAAATTTATTCAAAAAAACATAAAATTAAAAACTTAGAAAAAGAAAATTATCCTTTGATTAGCATTCTTAAACCAATTAAAGGAATAGATGATCAACTTGAAAGTAATTTAAAATCATTTTACAATCTTGATTATCCTAACTATGAAATCATTTTCGGGCTTCATACAAAGGAAGATCCAGCATTACAAATTATTAATAATATATCAACCGAATTCTCAAAGGTTAAAACCAAAATCGTTGTTGATAATTATATGATTGGATTAAATCCAAAAATCAACAACCTTTATAATATGTTCCCAAAATCAAAAGGGAGTTTTATTTTAATTAGTGACAGCAATACAAGAGTCGAATCAAATTTCTTGAAATCTTTATTAAGTGAGTTTGATGATAAAAATGTTGGACTTGTAACCGCATCAATAAGAGCAATTGGAGCAAAAAATATTCCTTCAATATTTGAAAATATTCACCTAAATTCGTTTATGCTTCCAAGTGTATTTACGGCTTCTAGAATTGCAAAAATCTCTATTGTTATTGGCAAATCAATTTTAATTCCTAGAAAAATATTAAATCAAATTGGTGGATTTGAAATTTTTAGAAATTATTTAGCAGAAGACTACTTAATGGGAGTTAAAGTTGAAGATCTCGGATATAAGGTAAAAACTTCCTCAACTTTTGTGGATAATATAAATGAGAATTTAACCTTAAAGAAATTTTTAAATCGTCATTCAAGATGGGCAAAAATGAGAGCTAAAATAAGACTTAACACTTATTTATTAGAAGCTTTTTCAAATCCAATTGCGGCAAGTTTTGTTTTAACTTTTTTGCTATTTAATAATTTCGGTATTATTCAGTTTTTTGCAATTAGTTTTATAAAAATCTTTTTAGATTTTTCAGTTTTAAAAATTGTTAAATCAGATATAAAATTCTACCAATTATTATTTATTCCAATAAAAGATTTAATAATCGGATTGTTATGGTATATCCCATTTTTAAATTCTGAAGTAAACTGGAGGAACAACATTTTTAAAATTAGGAAAGATTCTCTTTTGCAGCCAATTTAACATTTTAGTTACAACTAATAACAATAAATATTTTTCTAAATTATGAAATATTTAACGCAGTTTAAAAATCATCCCCCAATAAATAGTAATTAATAGGCGTATTACAATTAACGCTTAATAATTACTTAACAAACACTTAACTTTCATTTAACATATAGTCTTATCTGCCTCAGTAAATTTTGCAGTGTAAAATTTATATTGAGGTCGATATGCAAAAAATGCAACAAATTATTAAAGTGTTTATTTTTTTTCTACTTGTAACAAATTTATATTTTGCTCAGAACGGGAAAATTGTAGGAATTATAACC
>JBGSKB010000101.1:0-4997 GCA_041741395.1 Melioribacteraceae bacterium | reverse complement strand
GGGATCCGGAAGGAGTTCTTAGTACAATCCCGGCAATTTCAACAAGTTTAATTGGAGTTTTAACTGGTCACTGGTTAAATAAAAATATTGATAAACAAAAAATTATTATAGGTTTATTTATTTCATCAAGCATTTTGATGTTTTTGGGTTATGTTTGGAATGGCTGGTTTCCAATGAATAAAAGTATTTGGACAAGCTCTTACGTACTTTATACTGGTGGATTAGCTTTAAACTTTTTAGCAATTTGCTATTACATAATTGATGTAAAAAAAATAACTTGGTGGATAAAACCTTTTCAAGTTTATGGTATGAATGCAATTACTGTTTTTTTTCTTTCCGGAATTACTGGAAGAATTCTGTATTTAATAAAAATAACTGATGATGCCGGAAACAAAATTTCAATAAGTGAATTTCTTTTCAATAACTATTTTTTATCTTGGTTAGAACCAATAAATGCTTCCCTGCTTTGGGCAATTGTTTATGTATTAATTTGGCTTGGACTAATGTGGATTTTATATACGAAGAAAATATTTATTAAAGTTTAAATAAAAATTAAATACTTTTCATTAAAAACTCTATTTGCATTTTTCTTCTTTCTAAGCTATCTTTAATAAATTTTTCTTAGGAGAATGAATGCCACCAATTAAGGATTTCAAAACAATTCCAGAAATGTTTGATGTTGTAACAAAAACTTATGGAGTCAATAAAACTTACATTAAACATAAAATTGATGGAAAATTTATTGATGTAAATTATCAAGAAGTTAGAGATATTACAGAAAATCTAGCTTCAGGCTTAGCGGCGTTAGGAATTAAGCGTGGTGATAAAGTTGCAATCATTTCTGAAAACAGACCAGAATGGTATTATTCTGATTTTGCAATTCTCGGATTAGGTGCTATTGATGTTCCTATTTATCCTAATTCTACTTCTGATACAATTGAATATATAATTAATAATTCAGAATCTGTTGGTGTAATTGTTTCAACCAAATTTCAATTAAATAAAGTTTTAAAAGTAAAATCTAAATGTAGAAACCTAAATTTTATCATCAATATTAGCAATGATGATACGGAAGGTGAAGCTGGCGTATATACATTTAATCAAGCAATTGATAGAGGTAAAATTTATAAACGAGAAAATCCATCGCACTTTTTAAATAGTATTGAACTTACTAATGAAAATGATTTGTGCACAATTATTTACACTTCCGGCACAACTGGTGAACCAAAAGGAGTAATGCTCACCAATAAAAATATTTTATCAAATGTAAAAAGTGCATGCGAAGTAATTCGTGTTACTGACGAAGATACGTTTTTATCATTTCTTCCGTTAAGTCATATTTTTGAAAGAATGGCTGGATATTATCTTGCATTTTCTTGCGGCTCAACAGTTGCGTTTGCAGAAGGTATTGAAAAAGTTGCACAAAATATGGGTGAAATAAAACCAACAGTAATGACTGGAGTTCCTCGATTATTTGAAAGAATGTATAGTAAGATTAAAAAGAACATTGAAAAACAACCAGAGAAAAAACAAAAAATATTTGAATGGGCAATTGGTATTGGACAAGAATTTAGAGAATTAAAAAGAAATAGCAGACCAGTTCCGTTCACGTTAACAATAAAACACAAGCTTGCTGAGAAATTAGTATTTAATAAACTTAAGCAAGTTACTGGTGGAAATTTAAGATTTTTCATTTCCGGTGGAGCTGCATTAGCAAGAGAATTAGGTGTATTTTTTGAAGCAGTCGGAATTTTAGTTTTAGAAGGTTATGGATTAACAGAATCCTCACCGGTAATTACAGTAAATAGAGAAAATGATTATAAATTTGGAAGTGTAGGAAAAACAGTACCTGGCGTTGAAGTTAAAATTGCAAAGGACGGAGAAATCCTTGCTTACGGACCAAATATAATGCAAGGTTATTTCAAAAAGAAAAGAGAAACTCAAGAAATGATAATTGACGGATGGCTGCATACCGGCGATATTGGAGTTTTTGATGCCGAAGGATTTTTAATTATTACTGATAGAAAAAAGAGTTTGTTCAAAACTTCCGGCGGTAAATATGTCGCCCCAACTCCAATTGAAAATCTTTTCTTGGGAAGCAAATATATTGATCAATTTATAATAATTGGCGATAAGAGAATGTTCATTAGTGCATTGGTTGTTCCGGATTTTGAAGCATTGCGAGAATATGCAGATGCGCATAGAATTCCTTACAAAACAAATGAAGATTTAATTAAGCTAAAACAAATTGAAGAAATGATGGAAAAAGATTTTACGCAATTCCAGAAGCAACTTGCGAGTTATGAAAAAATTAGAAGATTTACTTTACTGAGCCAACCTTTCTCTATTGAAAGCGGTGAAATGACCCCTTCTCTTAAACTGAAAAGAAAAGTTATTGAAGAACGATATAAAGATTTAATTGAAGATATGTATAAAGGAATTCAAAACTAAATTTTAATGAGGAAATTTTCTTATAAATTTCCTCATTCTTCATTTCCAATCAAATTTATTAGAAATTTTAAGCAGCTTCAAAAACCAAATTTTATGTATATTTAGAATTCATTTTTTAATTCTTGAGGCAAATTTGAATAAAGAAAAAGTTTTGGTTACTTCTGCTTTACCTTATGCAAATGGACCAATTCATTTAGGACATTTAAGCGGTGCTTATTTGCCGGCAGATATTTATGTAAGATATAAAAGACTTAATGGAGATGATATAATTTATATCTGCGGTTCAGATGAACACGGTGTTCCTATAACAATTTCTGCTGATAAAGAAAAAGTAAAACCAAATGTAATTATTGATAGATATCATGAATTAAATAAATCTGCTTTCAAAAAATTTGGAATGAGTTTCGATATATATTCGCGGACAAGTTTACCAATTCATCATGAAACCGGGAAAGAATTTTTTAAAGATTTTCATCAAAATAATTTATTGGTTGAAAAAAAATCAATGCAGTTTTATGATAATAAAGCTAAAATGTTTTTGCCTGATAGATATGTTGAAGGAACTTGTCCAAAATGCGGATTTCTTGAAGCAAGATCTGATGAATGTGAAAGCTGCGGATCACTTTATGAACCTCACGAATTATTAAATCCAAAAAGTAAAATCAGCGGCGATACACCCGAACTTAAAGAAACTTCGCACTGGTATTTTCCGTTGGGAAAATATCAAGAATTTTTAGAAAAATATATTGAAGAAATGAATCAAAAATATAAATGGAAAGAAAATGTTCTTCAATATTGTAAAGGTTGGTTTAAAGACGGATTAAAAGACAGAGCAGTTACAAGAGATTTGGATTGGGGAATTAAAGTTCCATTAGAAAATGCGGACGGAAAAGTAATCTACGTTTGGTTCGAAGCAGTTTTGGGCTACATTTCCGCAACGAAAAAATTAAGCGAAGAAAGAAATAATCCAAATTTATGGAAAGAATTTTGGCAAGGAAAAGAAACTAAATATGTTGCTTTTATTGGAAAAGACAATATTGTTTTTCACACAATAATTTTTCCGGCAATGTTAAAAGCATGGAATGATAATAATAATTCAAAATATATTTATCCTCAAAATGTTCCTGCAAATGAATTCTTAAATTTTGAGGGAAAGAAATTTTCCAAATCTCGCGGCTGGGGAATTGATGTTGATGAATTTCTAAATTTATTTCCGACAGATCCTTTGCGATATACTTTGGCAAGCAACTTACCGGAGAATAAGGATACGGATTTCTACTGGAAAGAATTTCAAGCAAAAAATAATAATGAACTTGCTGATATTTTAGGAAATTTTATAAACAGAACTTTCATTTTTGTAAATAAACATTTTGAAAATTCTGTTCCTGAAAGAAAAGATTTATCTGAATTAGATAAAAATATGTTGGATTTATTAGAATCATATCCAAATAAAATTTCCGAACTTCTTGAAAATTATAAAGCAAAAGATGCAGTTCTTGAAATGATGAACTTGGCAAGAAATGCGAATAAATATTTTAACGATTCTGAACCTTGGAAAAAAGTAAAAACAAATAAAGACGAATGTGGAACAACAATAAATATTTGTCTGCAAGCAATTTATACTTTAGCAGAAATTTTTTCACCGGTTATTCCGTTTTCATCAGAAAAAATATTTAAAATGCTAAATGCTAAACCAACCGATTGGATGAAGTGTGGAAAAGATAATTTAGAAACCGGACATAAATTAAATTTATCAGAAATATTATTTTCTAAAATTGAAGATGAAATAATTCAGAAGCAAATTGATAAATTGCCTAAAACAGTTGACGAAAAGAAAGAAATAGAAATTACTTACGATGAATTTTTAAAAACAAAATTAAAAATTGCAAAAATTATTAACGCAGAAAATGTTAGTAAAAGTAATAAACTTTTCAAATTACAAGTTGAAGTTGGTGAATTAAAAAAACAAATAATTGCCGGAATAGCGCAAAGTTATTCTCCAAAAGATTTGATAAATAAAAAAGTAGTAATAGTAAATAATTTAAAACCCACAAAACTTTTTGGTGAAATTTCAGAAGGGATGATTTTAGCAGTTGAAGATAAAGACGGAAAATTAAATGTTATTGAAGTAAGTGAAAATGTTCAATCGGGAACAGAAGTAAAATAGATTTTAATGAATAAGAAAAAGTTTTCTGATAAAAATAGAACTATAAGAATTTCAGATGAGCAAGAAAAAATATTATCTGAAAAATTTTTAAAAATAAATTCAAAAACATCTGCTGAATTATTACAAAACAGAATAATAAATCAAGATTTTTTTGAAGTTGCAGAATTTTTACCAGATAAATTTGTTGATTTACTTTTCATTGATCCACCATACAATTTAAGCAAAACATTTAATTCAAATAAATTTAATAAACTTTCAATTGATGATTATACAATCTGGCTGGATAATTTAATTAAAAATCTCATGCATATTTTAAAACCAACAAGTTCAATTTATGTATGCGGTGATTGGCTTTCTTCAACTTCAATTCATTTGGTTT
>JBGSKB010000100.1:0-1885 GCA_041741395.1 Melioribacteraceae bacterium | reverse complement strand
GATTGAAGTAATAGCCGGCTGTATGTTTAGTGGAAAAACTGAAGAATTAATTAGAAGACTTCGTAGAGCAAAAATTGCAAAACTTAATGTAATTGTTTTTAAACCTAAAATTGATATTCGTTATTCAAAAGAAGAAATCGTATCACATAGTGAGCAATCACTTCCGTCACAAGTAGTTGAAACACCTGAAGAAATTTTGGAATTTTCTAAAGAAGCGCAAGTTGTTGGAATTGATGAAGCTCAATTTTTTAGCGAAGAATTAGTTGATGTCTGCAACAAACTTGCTGATTCCGGAAAACGAGTTATTGTTGCCGGTCTTGATCAAGATTATAAAGGTGTTCCTTTTGAACCAATTCCGCAATTACTAGCACATGCTGAATATATAACAAAAACTTTAGCAATTTGTGTCAAATGCGGAAATCCAGCAGATAAAACTCAAAGAACTATTTCTTCACATGATAGAGTTGTTGTTGGTGCTTCTGATAGTTATGAAGCAAGATGCAGAAAATGTCACTATATCCCAAATGAGGATTAAATATGGATTTTATTTCTTTACTTAGAGGAATATTTGGAATTTTTGTAATACTTCTAATCGCATATTTATTTTCTAATAATAAAAAGAAAATTAATTGGAGATTAGTTGCAACTGGTTTAGTTATGCAAATTGTTTTTGCAATATTTATAATTAAAGGAGAATATCTTGGAAGTTTTTTTTCACCTTTGGGATGGCCCAAATTATTCTTCAAATGGATAAGCAGTTTTTTTGTTTTGATTTTAAATTTTACAACTGATGGAGCAACTTTTGTTTTTGGGAATTTGGCAAAATCTCCCGGCACTGAAGGTTCGATGGGTTTCTTTTTTGCTTTTCAAGTTTTACCTACAATTATTTTTTTCGCAACTTTAATGGGAGTTTTATATCACATTGGAGTTATGCAAAAAATTGTACAAGTAATGGCTTGGGTTATGTCAAAATTTATGGGAACAAGCGGAGCAGAATCACTTTCGGTTTCAGCCAATATTTTTGTTGGTCAAACTGAAGCTCCATTAATGATAAAACCATATTTGAAAGGTGTAACAAGAAGTGAACTTCTAACAATTATGACTGGCGGAATGGCAACAATTGCCGGTGGAGTAATGGCTGCTTATATTCAAATGTTAAGTCAGTCTTTTGGTGAATCGATGGGATTATCTATTTCTGAAGCACAATTAATGTTTGCGTCACATTTACTTGGTGCAAGTATTATGGCTGCTCCGGCATCATTACTTCTTTCAAAAATTATTTTCCCCGAGACCGAAGAACCAGAAACAAGAGGACAAGTAAAAGTTTCAGTTGAAAAAACGGCATCAAATACAATAGAAGCTGCAGCAATAGGAGCTTCTGATGGGCTTCAGCTTGCTTTAAATGTAGGCGGAATGTTATTAGCTTTTATAGCATTAATCGCTTTATCAAATTACTTCCTTGAATTTATTGGAGGAATTACGGGTTTAAATTCTATTTTAATGGAAGCATATAACAAACCTTTAAATCTTCAATTAATTTTTGGAATTGTTCTTCAGTATTTAGCTTTAGCAATTGGTGTTCCGAGTGAAAGTGCTTTACAATTCGGAAGTTTGATTGGTTCCAAAGTAGTATTAAATGAATTTGTCGCATATTTTGAATTAAGCAATTTAATTCAGCTTAAAGAAATGGTTAACGAAAAATCTATTATTATGGCAACTTATGCACTATGCGGATTTGCAAATTTCAGCTCAATTGCAATTCAAATTGGCGGAATTGCACCAATTGCTCCAAATCAAAGAACAGCTTTAGCAAGTTTGGGAATTAAAGCAGTTCTCGCCGGTTCTTTATCAACATTAATGACTGCAACTTTAGCCGGTATTTTAT
>JBGSKB010000099.1:0-10513 GCA_041741395.1 Melioribacteraceae bacterium | reverse complement strand
ATCATGCGGATGAACGCCAACCGCAGCATAGACTTCATCAAATTGTTCTGCCAATTCAATAGCTTTTTTTGAAGTTCCCAAATCAGTTCCGGGGACAAGAATATAATTTACTCCGGCAAGTTTTGCTCTTTCAATAATTTGCTCAATTTCTCCGTTAAAATTTGGATAAAATAAATGAGCATGAGTGTCAACAAACATTTTACTACTCCAATCTAAATCTGAAAAAGTTTAGAAAATTTCTCCAATAATTATTGGTTTTTCATTTAAACTTTTACAATGATTTTGAATTTTATCTACATCATTCTTATTAATAATTGCAATTAATCCAATTCCCATATTAAAAACCATTCTCATTTCATCGTCATCTATTTTGCCAACATTTTGAATAAGATTAAAGATTTGAGGAACTTTCCAAGAGTTCCAATCAATATTTATCGATAAATTTTTGTGAACAACTCTTTTTGTGTTTCCAATAATTCCCCCACCGGTAATATGCGAAAAGCCTTTTATATCAAAATTTTGAATCAAGTTTTGAATAATATTTAAATATGATTTGTGAACTTTTAGTAATTCAGTTTTTAAATTTGAATTTAACTCTGGAATATTTTCATCGAGTGTGAAATTTTGAAACAATACTTTTCTAGCTAAGGAATATCCATTTGTATGTAAACCGTTTGACTCAAACCCAATCAGCAAATCACCTTTTTCAATATTTTTTCCATCAATAATTTTAGATTTATCAACAATTCCAACAATCGTTCCGGATAAATCATAATCTTTTTCATTATAAAGTCCGGGCATTTCTGCGGTTTCTCCGCCAATTAATGCAACGTTGTTTTCTTTGCATGCTTTTGCAAATCCGCTAACAATTTCTGCCGCAACTTCAGAATTTAATTTTCCGAAAGCCATATAATCCATAAAATATTTTGGTTTTGCTCCGCAAACCGCAATATCATTTACACAATGATTTACCAAATCTAGCCCAACTGTATTGTTAATTCCGGCATCAATTGCTACTTTAAGTTTTGTTCCAACTCCATCTACGCTTGATACAAGAACCGGATTTTTGCATTCGTTCAAATCAATTTCATAAAATGCTCCAAAATGTCCAATTCCCGAAAGTACATTTTTGTTAAAAGTTGAGTTCACCAATGTTTTTATTTTTTCAACGGTTTCATCGCCAGCTTTAATATCTACACCGGAATCTTTATAACTATTTTTCAATCTAATAATTTCCTTAAATAATTAAACAAAATTTATCTGTAATGATTTTGAAACAACTAAAATAATTATATAGTAAAATGATGCAAAGCAATAAATTTTTATACTTCTAATTTAATGTAAATAAGTGAATTTTTTTTAGGATTTTGGTAAATTTATAGGTTTATTTTATCAACTTATTAATGCAATGAATGTGTCAGATTTAAAAGAACGAGAAAAATCAATTTTAAGGTATGTGATTCATCAATTTATCCTAACTGCAAATCCGGTTGGATCACGCAATCTTTCTAAAAAATTTGGAATTGGATTTTCTCCGGCAACTGTAAGAAATATTATGTCGGATCTTGAAGAATCCGGATTTTTAGGTCATCCGCATACTTCAGCCGGAAGAATTCCAACAGATTTGGGTTATAGATATTATGTAAATTCTTTAATGGATTCACCGCAATTACCAAAATCTGATGTTGATTTTATTGAATCTCAGCTTGATCAGCTTAACTTTGATACAAATGAAATTCTAAAAGTTACATCAACTTTATTGAGCAGTTTAACAAATCAGCTTGCTTATGTTAGTTATCCTAAATTTGGTAATGCAATTTTGGAAAGACTGCGGTTAGTTGAAGTTTCAAGTTCAAGAATTCTTGTAGTTATTACAATAAATTCCGGAATGATAAGAACAATAACTTTAGAAATTACAAGCGGCTTTGATAGGAAAAGTATTAAAACAATTGAACGGCTTTTGAATGAAAGACTTTCCGGTTTAACATTTTCGGAAATTAGAGAAACTTTAACCGAAAGAATAAAAAATATTTCTTCTTCAGAATTTAAACCCGTAATTAGAGTTTTTTTAGATTCAGTTGCAGAAATTTTTACGGATGTTAGATCTAACGAAGATTCAATAATTACCGGGACCAAAAATTTATTAACTCAACCGGAATTTATTGATCACAAAAAATTAAGCAGCATTATAGAATTAATTGAAGATAAAGATATTATAATTCATTTTATGGATGATAATACAAATCGAAATTCCGGAAAAGTTTCAATTACAATCGGAAGTGAAAGTAGAGAAGAAAAACTAAATGATTACAGTATTATTGTAAAAGAATATAATATTGGTCAAGTTGTCGGAAGCATTGGTATTATTGGTCCAAAACGAATGAGATATTCTCATTCAATTGCTGCAGTTGTTCAAATGGCAGAAGTTTTATCAAAAATATTTAATAAATAATTTTAAAATTAGAGGAATTTAATGAGCGAAACAAAAAAAGAAAATAATGAAGAATTACAAAATGAAGTTGAAAAACAAGAAGAATTAAGCGAAGAAATAATAGATTCAGAAGAAGAATTACAAAATGAATCAAAAGAAAATAAATCAGAAGAAAAAAAAGAAAATCAAATTGCAGAATTTGAAGAGAAAATTAAATCGCTTCACGATACTTTGTTAAGAAAAGTTGCAGAGTTTGAAAATTATAAAAGAAGAACAGAAAATGATCAAATGAACTTAATGAAATATGCAGCGGAATCATTTATTATAAAAATTCTTCCAATTTATGATGATCTTCAAAGATCTGTTTTGCATTTGGGTGAAAACAGTTTTGATTCTGTAAAAGAAGGATTAAAATTAGTTTTAGATAAATTTACCAAAACTCTTGACGATCAAGGAATAAAAAAAATTGAAGCAAAGGGTCAAGAATTTAATGTAGAATTTCATGAAGCATTACTTCAGCAACCTTCAAAAGATGTTCCGCCAAATACAGTAATTGAAGAAGTTGATCCCGGATATTTTTACAAAGACAGAGTAATAAAACATGCAAAAGTTATTGTAAGTAAAGAGGCTGAAGAATAGCTTATATTTGTTGAACAGATTTTGTTAAATAAGGGAATTAAATGAGTAAAAGAGATTATTATGAAATATTAGGTGTTTCAAAAGAAGCAACCAATGATGAAATAAAAAAAGCATATAGAAAATTAGCTATGCAATATCACCCGGATAAAAATCCGGATGATAAAGCTTCTGAAGAAAAATTTAAAGAAGCTGCTGAAGCTTATGAGGTTTTAAGCAATTCTGAAAAAAGATCAAAGTATGATAGATTTGGGCATAACGGTTTAAGAGGCGGACAAGACTTCCATAGTTACCAAAATGTGAATGATATTTTTAGTCATTTCTCTGATATTTTTGGCGGAGGTTTTGGTGGTTCTTCAATTTTTGATGATTTATTTAACACAGGAAGATCAGGCAGAGGACGACAAAGTCAAACCGGTACTCCGGGTTCAGATTTAAAAGTATCATTAAAACTTACGCTTGAGGAAATTGCAACGGGGGTTTCAAAAACAATTAAAATTAAAAAACATATTCAATGCACAAATTGTAATGGTTCCGGAGCAAACAGCAGTTCCGGATTAAAAACTTGTTCTGTTTGTAATGGTGCCGGAGAAGTAAGAGAAGTTTCAAGATCAATTTTTGGACAATTTGTAAATATTTCTGTTTGTCATAATTGCAAAGGAACCGGCAAAATTATTTCAGACCCATGTAGAACTTGTTCCGGTGATGGAAGAGTTTATGAGGAATCAAAAATTAAAGTTAACGTTCCTGCCGGTGTTACAAATAATAGTTATATGACTATGCGCGGTGAAGGAAATGCCGGAAAAAATGGTGGACCGGCTGGAGATATTATTGTAGTTTTTCAAGAAATTGAACACGAATTTTTTCTTAGAGATGGCAATGATTTAATTTATGATCTTTTCTTAAGTTTCCCGGATATTGTTATGGGAACTTCGATTGAAATTCCTACAATTAACGGAAGAGCAAGTTTAAAAATTGAACCCGGAACACAACCCGGAAAATTTTTAAAAATGCGCGGGAAAGGAATTCCACATTTAAATCAGCATGGTTCGGGAGATCAATTAGTAAGAATTAATATTCACGTTCCTGATAAAATAAATTCCAAAGAAAAAGAATTGCTTAAAGAATTAAGTAAAATGCCAAATATAGTTAGCATAAGTAGATAATTTTATTTTCACTTTTTAGGCTTATTTTGAGAAATTTATTAAAAAATATTTCACGTAAGCTAAGTTTAACAGAACAAGAAATTAAATCCGGTACGTTTATTTTAGTTATTTTGGTTTTAGGATTTTCAATAAAATTTGCCGATTTGAAAATTTCTGAAAAACCAATAAAAAAATATAATTTTCATTTTTATGATAGTTTAAGCAAAGCAATTGAACTTGAACAAAAATCATTAGTAAATGAAGACATAATTGTAGAAAAAAGAGTTGATTCTGACCTAGAACTTTCAGATTTTAGTGTAAAGAAATTAGAATCAAATAAAAAAATCACTAAAAATTTAAAGAAGAATAGTATTAATATAAATACTGCTTCTGCTATTGAATTAATAAAATTACCTGGAATTGGACCTAAAACAGCCGAAAAAATTATTGAGTTAAGAAACAAACGAAATGGTTTCAAAAAAATTGAAGAATTATTAGACGCAAAAGGAATTGGTCAAAAAAAATTTAGTGCAATTGCAAATTATTTATATATTGAAAAATAAGAAATTCTATTATCCGGAGGAAAAATGAATCAAAAGAGTGAACCATGGTATATACATGCTGCATTGTATGTAGTTATCGCGATTCTGGTTTTTATTTTAATTAAAGTAGCAATTATTGATCCTACTGACTACATTGACCAAGAAAAATATTATTCCACAGAATCCCATTTAAGAATGAGCAATATCAGACAAGCTCAAATTCTTTGGGAAAAAAAGAACAAAAAATTTACTGATGATTTACCAGCTTTAGTTAATTTTGTGAAAAATGACAGTGCTGTAGTCATAGCAATAAACGGTGTTGATTCTTTAACAAATAAATCAACAAATCCTTTTGAAATTTTATCAAACGGTTCTTTTGTTCCAGAATCATTAATGTATTCTCCAAAATCTCGTCAAGCTTTTATTCTTAAAATTGATACAACTACCACAATTGATACTGTAATAAATGTTCGTGGTCAAATTTTAAAAGTTGATACTACTATTGTAATTGGATCAAACTATTATCTTGAAAGCCCAGATGGATATGGAACAATTGGTGAAGTAGGTAACTTAAAGAAAAAACATTCAGCTTCTTGGGAATAAAATTTGGATGACTGACTTAACTAATCAAGTTGGTATTAACATTTCTAATACTTCAATTCAATTAGTTGAGATTAGTAATAAACAAAGCAAAGTTTATTTGGAGAATGTTGATGAAGAATTTTTTGAGGAAAGTTTAGATCTAAACCTTAAAGAACCAAAATTCATCCACATTCTTCAAAATGCATATAATGAAATTATTTTACGAAAACCTCTTCTTACCTCCAAAGTTTTAATTTCTTTACCTCTTAATTTTTTCAAAATTTATGAAATTCCGGTTGATAAAAACTTAACTAAAAATGATTTAATCGAATATTTAAGCTGGGAATTTTCCAAACTTTTTCCGACAGAAAATATTAAGGATTACAGTTTCCAAAAAATAATTTTAGAGACCCCAACTTATCAGCCTTTTATGAGATATATGATTTTTGTAATTAAAAAGGATTTACTTAAACGAATTTTTAAATTTTGTGTAAGAAATAATCTAATTCTTAAATCAATAGATATTTCTCATATTTCAGCAAATTCAATATTGGCATATAATAATTCGCCTTTAAATTGTTTTTCTTTGTGGATTGATGAAAAAAATATTTCTGCAATATACATTGTAAATAGCAATATTGTTTTTTCGAAATCCAAAAATTATTTAAATATTTCTGAAGTAACTTTTACATTAAAAGATTTTTTTTCAGAAATTGAAAATAGAAATCTTATGAAAAATAAAATTTCTGAAATATTTTTTATTGGTTCAACAATTAGCAATGAACTAATTAATAGCATAAATATTACATGCTCATGCAATCTAAAAAGAATAAATCCTTTTGATGAATTAAAACTTGATATTTCTCATCGAAAAAATTCTGCAAATTTAAATTCAACAAAGTTCAATGCAGCATTAGGAATGGCGCTTAGATTAATATCATGAGAATAATTGCTGGCAAATTAAAAGGTAGAATAATAAAATTTCCGAAATCAGATTTGGTTAGACCAACGACTGATAAGAATAAAGAATCGATATTCAATTACTTAAATAACATTATTGATTTTGAAAATATTATTGCATGCGATTTATATGCCGGAACCGGTTCTCTCGGATTAGAAATTGTTAGTCGTGGAGCAAAAGAAGTTCATTTTGTTGAAAATAATTTTGTTGTTTATAAAAATATTTTATCAAACATAGAAATATTAAAAGTAGAAGATTTTTGTAAAACATTCAAAATGACATCTTTAAAATTTACAAGCTCGGATAATCATAAAAAATTTGATTTAATAATTGCTGATCCTCCTTTCTTCAAGGATGATATTTATATGGTTGTTAAAAATATTTTGGATAATGAATTATTAAATAAAGAAGGAATTTTATTGATCGAAAGATCAATTCAAACAGAAACTGAAGATGTAAAAAACTTTAAATTAGAACCAATTAAAAGATTGGGCGATAGTCTGATTTATCAATATTCGGTTTAATAATTATAAAAATATTAAGAAAGAAAAACTATGAAAACAGTTATATATCCCGGAACTTTTGATCCTGTAACAAACGGACATATTGATGTTATAAAAAGAGCAATTGATTTGTTTGATAAAGTTGTTGTAACAGTTGCGAGAAATCCTATTAAATCGCCAATGTTTACAGTTGAAGAAAGATTAATTATGTTAAGAGAAAGTTTAAAAGAATTTAAAAGTGTTTATGTTGATTCATTTGAAGGATTGGTTGTTGATCACGCAAAAGAAGTTGGTGCTATTGGAATTATTAGAGGTTTGCGAGCTATAAGTGATTTTGAATATGAATTTCAAATGGCACTTATGAATAGAAAATTAGATGAAAATTTAAGAACAGTTTTTCTAATGCCTCATGAAAAATATACTTATTTAAATTCTACAATTGTGCGAAATTTAGCCCAATTTAATAGTGATATTTCAGATTTTGTTCCGCCAATTGTAAGTAAAATGTTAGAACATAAAAGTCATCAAAGCAATCAACCTAAACAAGATATTAGAGATCAATAATTCAAAAGTTATGCATATTGATATTTTGATTTTTTTCTTGAATATTCTTTTTTATCATTCTCAAATTCAATTTCATCAGAATAATCAAGCTGAAATTTATTTACAATTGCTTGTAAATTTTCTGTCAATTTGTTTAAATTTTCCGCTGATTCACTTATTTGTCCGGTACTTTCTGTAGCTTGCTGAGTTACAGTTTGAATCAGTTCAACATTCTGTGCTATTTGTTGACTTGTTGCATTTTGTTGTTCACTAGCAGCTGCAAGTTGATTTATAAGTGAAGTAACTTCATCCGTATTCATAATAATTTCTTTTAGCGCATTTCCAGCGTCAACAGCAAGGGTTTTACCTTTTTCAACTTCTTGCTTTCCTTTTTCTATTGCTTCAACAGCACCGGAAGTATCTTCTTGAATTCGTTTTATCATCAGTTTTATTTCATTTGTAGCGCTTGTTGTTCTTTCTGCTAATTTTCTAACTTCATCTGCAACAACAGCAAAACCTCTTCCGTGTTCACCTGCACGAGCTGCTTCAATTGCAGCATTGAGCGCCAATAAATTTGTCTGATCTGCAATTTCATTAATTACTTGTATAATTGCACCAATTTGGTTACTTGATTTTCCCAGTTCTTCAATTGTTATCGCAGATTTAATTACAACATCGGCAATTCTATTAATTCCTTCTACGGTTTCTTCTACAACTCTTCCACCATTTCTTGCTTTATTTCCGGCTTTTTCTGCAGTTATTGCAGCTTCACTGGCATTTTTTGTGCTGTCAGTTATGGTTCTAGTCATTTCATCAATTGAAGTTACAACTTCACTTGTTTGTGCATTTTGTTCTCCAGCTCCGGCAGCCATTTCAACTGTCTTTGATTGAATCTGATTCGCAGATGATGCTAATTCCTGAGTACTTAGTTTTACTCTTCCAATAATTTCACTTAATGAAATTGCAACTTTATTTACATCATTCTTAATAGCCTCATAATCACCTTTGTAATTTCCAGCCATTTTTGTTCTAAAATCACCATTTGCCATTAAAGCCAAAACTTTTCTAGCTTCATCAATTGGTTCAATTGTTGATTTTCTTATTTTGTTGAAACCTTCCAAAATTCTTGCCCAACCGCCATCAAAACTTTCTGATTTCATTTTAAATTGCAAATCTCCTCGTTCATTGGCTTCTAACATTTTATCAATTTCGTCTAATAGATTTTCAATAGTAGTAACTTCTCTATTAAAAGCTTTTGCCAGACTATCTTTTTGTGATGCTTCTGTAACTTTTTCTAAACTTCCTTCAGCAATTTTTTTAGCTGCACTAATTTTTTCAAGTTGAGTTTCTTTGAATTGATTTGCTATTTCCATTAATTTACCAAACTCATCTTTTGAAGTACATTTTATTTCAAATTCAAAATTACCTAAAGAAAATTCCTTAAATATATTTACAAATTCGCTTATTGGTTTACCAAGTTTTGGAGCAAGCATAAAAACACTAAACATCAAAACTAGGGTACCGGAAATCATTCCAGTTATTAAAAAAATTAGGGCATTTCTCTCGGCTTGTGAAAATTGTTCGTTAAGTTTTGTTGATTGAATTTGCAGTTCACTTACAACTTTATCAAAATGATTTACCAACTTTGTTCCGTATTCTTCACCGGAAGTTGTTGAAATTACGGCAGCCATATCATACATTCCGGAAGCTGAAGCACTTATAATAGCATCAGCTACTATATTTTTGTATTCGCTCCAAGTTGTTTTAATAATTTCAAATTGTTTTTGAAAATCTTCACTAGAAATTTCATTCTGAAGTGTATCTAAATATTCATCTATTTTTGTTTTGTGATAATTATATTCTGCAATATTTTTTGTGAAATCGGTTGAAAATTCAGCAATTGAGAGTTTGAGCATTATAAATTGTGTTTTTTGAAATTCACTGTATAAATCGCCAATGTGTTCTTTGGGAGTAATAAAATCAGTGTACAAAGCAGTTTTAGAATTTTTCATTCTATTAATTTGGTACATATCACTTAATGCAATAAGGGTAGAAATTGTACCTAGTAATAAAAATCCCAGTTGAATTTTTCGTACGAATTTTAAATTTTTTATGAAGTTAATCATAATTTGCCCTAAGGATTTAAGATAATTTAAATTGAACTTGAAGAGACATTTTTACTTTAACATTTTTACCACCAGATTTTCCGGCAACAAATTTACTTTTTTTAACAGCTTCAATTGTAGCTTCATCACAACCCGCTCCAAGTCCTTTAACAACTTTTACATCTTCAACACTTCCATCTTCATTAATAAAAGCTAAAACATAAACTTTTCCTTGAACCCCAGCTTTTGCCGCTAATTCTGGATATTTAATTAATTTATATATTCCTTCAAGTCCGCCGACAGGCTCCGGCATTTGTTCTGCAAAAGCTAAATATTCATCATTTTGTTGATTGTAGTTTATTTTTTCGACTTCTGCAAATGTTGATGTTATAATAAAAAGTGTTGTAAAAAAGATTTTTATTTTCATGGATATCTCTTAATTATTTTAGTACACAAATAAATAATCGAGGGGAACAAACCGAAGTTTAGGAAAAAAATAACTTTATACTTGAATATTCAGGATTATTTTATCAATGAAATATTTTTATGCAATTTTTATAGAAAAAGTTATTAGGGGGGTTTAGAATTTACTTTTAAGGATATCAATAACTTCAGTTAAGTTATTGGCAATATGATTAATGAATTTTGACTTACCATCCGAAATTGGAAGATTTGTTTTTCCGGTAAGAATTAAAATAGTTTCTGCATTTAAATCCTTGGCTCCTTTCATATCTGAATCCAAATCATCACCTAACATTATAAATTTTGTATCTTCGTGAAATCCTATTTTTTGCAATGCAGATTTAAAATATAATTTTGAAGGTTTTCCAATTAATATTGCGCTTGTAGAAGTTACAAATTCAATACCGTGAATAAATGGTCCCACATCTAATTGAATTCCAACATTTGGAACATTCCAGAACTTATTTTTATGGACGGCAATTAATTCAGCTCCATTTCTTACATATTCAAAAATTGTTTGCATCAATTTAAAGTTCCAAACATTTCCAATATCACCAATTAGAACTGCTTCTGGTTTTTCATATTCTAAAAATTCTGAAAATT
>JBGSKB010000098.1:0-4954 GCA_041741395.1 Melioribacteraceae bacterium | reverse complement strand
AAACACTATCTGTTTGCATTATGTAATATCCACTTTGTATGTCACAAGAAAAAAACTGTCCATCATCATCTATTAAAAGATTATCTGTAACGTATGTTGAATCATTTGCTCCTAAAATATCAATTCCATTTTTTTTCCATTGATAGAATACTGGTTTTAATGAATTAACATCAACTGAAAAAGTAGCTTTTTCCCCAACAATAGAATATACGTTGTTCGGCTGAACAATGCTAGTTATAGGATTTGAATAAACTTGCATAATTGCATCAAACCAAACATTAGCCATTTTTTCATAACCTTTATTATTAGGATGCAAATAATCATTCATATCGCCTGGGGAACCATTTGGATCTGGAGATATTGAGTAGTTTAATCCAGCTCCATCTTCCATATCAACTAAATAAAGCAAATCAGGATAGGCAGGGTTTGAAGAATTATTTATTCTATCTAAAATCATTGTTTCAATATTGTTATTTAAGGTATTTACATATTCTTGATTTGGTACTCGATCAATTATTCTTGCAACAATAACAGGAATGTCTTTATTTAATAAATTTTCAACCCTGTCAACTTCATCAAGAATATTTTCAATATCAGAAGCGCTAGTTCCATCTATTTCATTATTGCCATTTGTTCCAATATGCAGTAAAATTAAATCTGGTAAATAAGTTTCCAAATAAGGTCCCGAAGTTATCTGATAATTATTATCTGGTGGTTGAACTCTCCATCCTGTTTCAAGGAGATTTGCCAATTGGTTATCTGTTATTCCGGGAAACCCAGCATTATCATCAAAACCTTGAGGCAAAAAATTACTACCTGCATGTTCACTTCCAATAAAATCAAAATTGAGAGTAGTATTTTTTAATAAATTATAAAGTGGAAATCTATAACCAAATTTATCTGCAATTACTCTTGTATCATTCCTTCTAAAATCATATGTTATTGAGTTACCAAGAGGCATAATTAGTAATTTATCAAATTCATTAACTTTATTAATTTGATTTGAAGTTTTTTGCGAATAAACTAAAGTGGAAAAAAATAATAGAATTGAGATTGTAAAAAAATTACATCTAACTTGTTTTACAGAACTAGCCAATGAACTTCTCCAATAAAAGTATTAATAGTTAATATTTCTTATGTAAGAAAATTTTGATGAAAAGAGTTTTGTGTTTAATAAATGTAAAATGGCAATGTACTACTGATTTCTAAGGTTTCAAATATAGTATTTTTTTACTTTTTTGTTTAATACATCTTTTGATTTAAAGATTTACTTAAAATATTTTTTAAATGTTATTAAACTTTGGTTTTTATTTCAAACAAATACCTATCTATTAAAATCTTAACAATTGATTTCCTTTCTATTCCAGGTAATCTATAAATAAGATCATCAGAAAGTATTCTAACAATTTTAAATGGATCACTTCCTTTTGAATTTGATCTTTTATTTTGAATAATTCCCCAGAAATTTGTTAAGTAGCCAACTTCTTTCGAAATTTCCATTGCAAGTTCACTTCCAACCCACCAAGGGTAACAAAAATGTTCAACTTTTTTATTTAGTTTTTTTTCAATAACAATTTTGGAATTGTACATTTCGTTAAAAATGCTTTCTCTTTGGTCATTTTCACTTTCATAAAATCCTATATTACCATTTTTTTTCACGTAATCTTGAAATTGTTTAAGTAAAATTTTTTTCCAATTAAATTTCTTAAAAAAATTTATTCCTCCATTTTCCATTACAAAATTTATGCAAAAGATTCTTGATGTTTCATCATCAAAAAACCTTTTAAATTCGGAAAATCTTGAATTATTTTCATAAATAGGTGTACCTAACAATAAATTCCTTGTGTAATTATCTGAACCTTTTTCTCTATATAATGGAATATCGAAATTCATTGCATAAGAATCATAATTTGGATATAAAAAATTTTCAACTCTTGATGAAGTTGAAATTAAATAGTGATTCATTGAGTGTGATTGAAAATCAATAACTCCACTTTGCTCCATTTCTCTAATTTCATTCCAATTACACATTATTTTTGAATCAGGAAATAATAAATTTTGAGAGTCGTTTGTATTTTCAAAATTTTCTTGTGTTTTATTTTCATCTTCTGTAATAAGATTTGCTACTAAAAAACAAATAGCTTTAAATTTATATTTTTTCAATAAAGGAAATGCAACTGTATAGAGATTTTTCCAACCATCATCAAAAGTTAATACAATTGTTCGCTCTGTAATTGGAATATTTCCAATAAGGTATTCGTATAATTCGCTTGAATTTATTGTTTTGTATCCATTTGCATTCAAATATCTTAATTGGTTTTCAAACTTTTCTGAATTAACTGAGTGTAATGTAAAAACGGGAATATCATCTTTTATTGTTATAAGATTTTCATCGAAGATAAACTGAGGATAGACTCTATCTTTAAAGGCTTTTATTTCACGATAATTTTTTTTATAACCTTTTTTTATTTTATCGAAATAATTAAAAATATTAGGCATTATTTTTTATAAAATCCAAATAAATATTTTCAAGTTTTTTTACATGTAGATTATTATCATATTTTCTACTCTCAAACTGAGCATTTTTTGCTAATGTATTTGCAAAATTTTCATCATCTAATAAGCAATTTATTTTATCAGCTAATAATTCTGGATTTTCACTTTGCACTAATAAACCAGTTTTATTATTGGTCAAAATTTCTTTAATTCCGCCTACACTTGAAGCAACAATTGGTTTACCCATAGACATTGCTTCAATTATTCCTAAACCTAATCCTTCATTAACGGAAGGAGCAACAAATATATCAATTATTGAAAGTATTACAGGAATATCGAGATAAAAACCAGCAAATATAAAATTACTTTTTACATTTAATTTTTCGGTCTTATTTTCTAGTTCATCTCTAAGCGGACCATCCCCGGCTATAAGAAAAAAAGTGTTCGGAAATTTTTTCAAAATAAATGGCGAAGATTCAATTAAATATTCAATTCCTTTTTCTTTTCTTAAACGAGCAACTGTTCCTATTACTTTTACGTTGTGATTAATATTAAACTGTCTTTTAATTTTTTCTAGATCTAAATTTTCATTAGGTTGGAATTTTTCTAATTCAACTCCATTATTAAGTACAATAAGTTTTTCTTTATCAATATTCCTAATTGCAATACATGATTCCTTTACAGAATTTGATATTGCAATAGCTTTATTTGTGTATGACCTAAGTAAAATATCTGCAATTTTTTGATGAGTAGGATAATTGCTGTTATTATCATGTGCATGTATTATGGATGGAATTCTTAAAATTTTTGCAATAACTCTTCCAAAATTATCTGAGCCATAGCCGTGCGTGTGAATTAATTTAATCTTTTCATTTTTACAAATTTTAATTATATCCAATAAAGTTCTTGGATCATATTTTGATCTATTTAAATGAATTATATTAATTCCGGCAGATTTAAAAATACTGGTCAGCTGATCTTCTTTTCTAACAACACAAAGTATAATATCAAAAACTGATTTATCAAAATTCGGAATAGTATTAAGATAATATTTACCGGCTCCATGTAATATTCCTTCATAACCGAGATGATCAACAATCCAAATAACTTTCACACTATTATTTTTATTCATCATTCACTAAATAGTGTTTTTATTTACTTGTGGCATTTCTTTAACTTCTGGAGAATTTAGAAAAAATACTGATAAGCCGCCTATCAATGTAAAAATTGTGTTAGATAATGTATTTGTTAAAGCCACAACTATTGAATCATTGATTGAAATTCCAATAAGGGAAAAAAATGCAATAAAGACACCCTCACCAACTCCTAAACCACCAATTGAAATTGGTATCATAATTACTACTGTAAGGATTGGTACAAAAATGAAAAAGTATACAATTGGAATAGGAATTCCATATGCCAAACTTATGACATAAAATATTAGTACTCGTGTTATATGAACAAATAATGTTAGAATAAATGTTATAATCAAAGTTTTAGGATGGTTTTTATATTCGAGTATAGATTTATGCAATTTTATTACTTTTTCAGAAATAGATTTAAATCTGAATTTTGAAAAAATATTATCTAAAACTGACGCTGTTTTTTCCCTCTGAAATATATAAAGTAAAATTATAAAAATTATGAAAAAGGTTAAACCATAAAATTTAATATTAAATTTTGATATTAAATCACCTGCAAAAAATAAAGAGAAGACATTTAAAATAAGTAATGCTAATAAACCCATAATTCTATCAACAAACACAGATGAAATACTTATTGATTTTTGTGAATTATTTTTAATTAAATAGTAGCTTTTTGCTACATCAGTTCCAAGACTTGATGGAAGGAATAAACCCCAAAATGCTCCAATAGAGTTAATAAGAAATAATTTCCAAAAACTTATATTCATTCCCCTTGCCCAAACTAATAAATTCCATTTATAAGTAAGTTGAACTCTTTCTAAAAAAATGAGTAAAAAAGTTAGGAAAATAAAAAAGTAGTTTGCCTTTTTAAGATTTTCAAGAGCTTGTGTCCAATCAATTTTACTTGCTATATAATATAAAAGTAAGAGTGATATGACAAATTTAACTGTTGATAATATTATTTTTTTAATTCTCATAATTTAACACATAGTTAAAAAATAATTAATTTTGTTTATTACCATACAGTAATTTTTCGGCATTAAGATGATAAACTTTTTCCAATACTTCATCTGGTAAATTAATACCATAAATTTTCCAATTACCTTGATCTATAACTCCTTGGAGTGGATATTCAAAAAATTCGTTCTCGGTCTCAAGAAATTCAAAATGTGTTCTGTAATATTTTTCTATTGTCCATCCTTTCTGTCCAAATTCACTTCCTCCATCGGTACCAAAAAGAATTCTATCTTGATATTTAATAAAAAATTTTCTCGCTGTATAAGGTTGTCTTCCTAAATCTGATAAAACCGTAC
>JBGSKB010000097.1:0-3700 GCA_041741395.1 Melioribacteraceae bacterium | reverse complement strand
ATCTTGAAAGAAATTGTGTTGCTAATAATGAATGTCCTCCCAATTCAAAAAAATTATCGTGTATTCCCATTCTATCTATATTTAATAATTCCTTTCCTATCTCAGCCATTAATTTTTCGTTATTATTTCTTGGTAAAACAAATCCGTTAGTTAAACTTAACTCAGATTTATTGGGCTTAGGAAGTGCATTAATATCTATTTTATTACTTGGGGTTATTGGAAATCGATCCATATTTACAAATATTGTTGGGATCATATATTCTGGAAGTAGTTTCCTAAGATATATTTTTAAATCTTCTAAATTTTGACTATAAGTATTCCCCCATATTAAATAAGCAACTATTTGTTTTTGATTTAAATTATCTTCTCTTAATAAAACTAATGCATCATCAATACCACTATAACTTTGAATTACTGATTCTATTTCTCCCAACTCAATTCTAAAACCCCTAAGTTTAATCTGATTATCTATCCTACCTAAGAATTCGATATCTCCTGCTGGTAAATATTTCACTAAATCCCCTGTTCTGTACATTCTTATTCCCTTTGCATTACTAAATGGATCAGGCAAAAACTTTTCAGCAGTTAAATTAGATAAATTTAAATAACCCCTGGCCAATCCAATGCCTGATATATATAATTCACCTGGGATTCCAATTGGTAATAAATTCATATTGGGATCTAACACATATAATGAAAAATTTTCATTTGGTTTACCAATTGGTGGATTCTTATCACATTTTTCATCACACAAATACATTGAAGCACAGACTGTTGTTTCAGTGGGTCCATAAGCATTAAAAAATTTCCTTTTTGATTGCCATTTATTTGCAAGTTCATTTGAACATTTTTCACCAGCAACAATGATTGTCTTCAAATCAGTAAGTTCATTCGAATATTTTTGAGGAATAATATTCAATACAGATGGTGGAAGTGTAACAACTGTTATCTTTAATACATGTAATACTTTCAACAATTGTTCAATTGAAGATATTATTTCTTGTGTAACTAAATTGATGGAAGCACCATTTAATAAAGCCATAAATACTTCCCAAACAAATGCATCAAAACTTAATGATGAGAATTGCAAAATTTTACTATTATAATTTATTTCAAATTTTTCTTTTTGAACTTGTGTTAAATTTATAAGTCCCTTATGATTTAATAATGTACCTTTTGGTTTTCCGGTTGAGCCAGAAGTATAAATTACATAAGCTAAATTTTCTCCAGCAATAGAAATATTTAAACTGTCTTTAATTTCACTTGAAATCTGCTCATCTTCTTTATCCAATAAAATTAACTGAAATCCATTAATAACAAATTGAGGTTTCAGCTCATCACGAGTTATTAGAAACTCCATATTTGAATCATTAATCATATATTCTATTCTATCAGAAGGATAAAAAGGATCGATTGGAACAAATGCACCACCAGCTTTAACAACAGCAAGAATAGAAATTATTAAATCTATGGACCTTTTCAAAGACACTCCGACAATTTCTTCTTGCTTTAATCCACTTTTGAGTAAATGTCTAGCAAGTTGATTTGATTTTAGATCCAATTCAGTGTAAGTAATCTGTTCAGTGTATAAATCATTACCATCAAATTCAGAAAATGAAACAGCAATGTTATTGCTATGGTCATTAAGTATAAGATTAAATTTATCAATAATATTTTCATTCAAAATATTTGATCGTCGTCCAAGACAAATTCCGTTATATATATTTTGAAACTCTGTGTTATCAACAAGAGATATTTCTGAAATTAACTGTTGAGGATTCTTTATAATGCTATTCAACAAATGGGAATAATGATCTCTCATTCTTTCAATAGATTGATGTTCAAAAAGATCTGTGTTATATTCAATTGAAACAAATATTTTTTCATTTCTAATCTGCACATAAAATGATAAATCATATTTTGCTATTTTATTTTCTGATTCTATTGGATTAAATTCCAAATTAGGTAAACTTATTTTTTCTGTTTGTGTATTTTGAAATATGAAAGCTACTTGAAAAATTGGAGAATGACTCATTTCCCGTTTAGGTTGTAATTTATCGACTAAAAATTCAAATGGTAGTTCTTGATTTAGAAATGCATTAAGTGTTTTTTCTCTAATTCTTTTAATTACATCAATAACTCTATCATTATTAAAAAACTCAGTTTTTATTGCTAAAGTATTTACAAAAAAACCAATTAAATTTTCAATTTCTTTATGATTTCTATTTTGCAATTGGCGAACCAACAACAATTATATTTTGGTTTGCATATTTATGTAACAATATATTAAATATTGCCAAAGTTACCATGTATGGTGTAAAATTGTGTGAATTAATAAACTTTAAAAATTCAGTAGTTGTTTCTTCTGAAAAGGAAAAATTTAAATGATTTCCATTAAATGTTTGAACAGGAGGTCTTGGTTTGTCTATTGGTAGATCAATTTTTTCAGGGATATTTTTTAATTCATTTGTCCAATAATCCAATTGTATTTCTAAATTTTGACCAGATAACCAATTTCTTTGCCACTGTGAAAAATCTGAATACTGAATATTCAAGGTAGGCAGTGTGATTATCTTATTGTTTATTTCGTTTGAATAAAATTCAATAAGCTCTCTAACTAAAATATTTATAGACCACCCATCAGAAATAATATGGTGCATTGTTAAAATTAATACATAATCAAATTCATTCCTTTTTAAAAGAACAATATTAAAAAGTGGTAAATTGGAAAAATCAAATATTCTTTTATTTTCACTATTTATAATTTTTTTAATCTCTATATTTGCTAATTCATCATCTAAATGAGTGAGATCCATTAATGTCATTTTATATTGATACTTTTCTTCAATTTTTTGTATGGGTTTCCCAATTTTATCTGAATAATAAGTTCGTAGAATTTCGTGTCTATCAATAATTCTATTTATAGATTTTTCAAAAGCAATTATATTTAATTTCCCCTTAAGTGAAAAACTTGAAGTAATATTATTTGAATAGTTATCTGGATCAAACTTTTGCATAAACCACATTCTTTGCTGAGAAAAAGATAAATCTAAATCTTGTTTTCGATCTACTTTTTGAATCTTTATAATATCTGTTTGGAATCCATTATTTTTAATTTTATTTATTTCAACTGCTATTTCACCAAAAGTGTCTTTTTCAAATATTATATTAAGCGGAAGTTCAATATCAAAGGCTTCTCTGATTCTTGAAGCCAATTTTATTGCAAGTAAGGAATGTCCACCTAAATTGAAAAAATTTTCATGTTTAGTGATATTCTTAATATTCAAAACATTTTTAACTAAATTCAGAAATAGTTCTTCATTTGCTGTTATATGCCCAAAAGTTTCATTTTTTACATTTTTTTCAGTTAGTTTAAATTCACTTAATTTTTTACGATCAATTTTTTTATTAACTGTCAGAGGTAATGCTTCAATAATTTCAAAATGTGCGGGAACCATAAAAGTAGGTAATTTGCTGCCAAGCTTATTCTTTAGTTCGTTAATATCAATATTATCTTGCTTTGAAGAAACAATGAAAGCAATAAGTTTTCTATCCTCAGTTTCATTTAATACAACAGCACTTTGTTCAATAAATTCAATTTGATTTAAAATAGTTTCAATTTCTCCAGTTTCTATTCTAAATCCTCTTAATTTAACTTGTGTATCAATTCTTCCAACAAATTCTAATTGACCATCTGACA
>JBGSKB010000096.1:0-2410 GCA_041741395.1 Melioribacteraceae bacterium | reverse complement strand
CATAAAATTTCTAAAATTATCGCCAAACAAAAATTTTTTAATTTCGTGATGAATAATCTTTTTTTCCGGATAATATTTTAATGTTGCTAAATCTGTGTCAATAACTGTTTGCATTTGTCCTCTCCAAATTGTTAAATTTTTTTTATTATAATCGAATAAGGATAACGTATGTTAAGATCTTAAATAGCTTCTAAGGAAAGTTTTGCATAATAAAAAATCAAATTGTGCATAACTTAACGAAATCTATTTTTTTAGAGATTTCTTTAAATTATATTATAATTAAAATATTGATTTAATTTTTCTAAACTTTTGTTGGAGAGTAATGATTAATAAGGAAGAGTTAAAAATGCTTCGTGAAATGGTTAAGGATTTTACCGATACTGAAATTAGACCTTTAGCCGCTTCAATAGATCAGAATGAGGAAATTCCCAAAGAATTAATAAATAAAATTGCAAAAGTTGGAATGCTTGGAACTGCATTTCCAGAAGAATACGGCGGTGGCGGATTTGGTGAATACGGTTTTTGTCTTGCTCAAGAAGAAGTTACAAAAGCTTGCGGTTCAACTGCAACATTTATCGGAGCACATCAGTCAATTGGGACAAATGCAATTTACATTGGCGGTTCTGAAGAACTAAAACATAAATATATGCACGATTTAACATCCGGTAAAAAAATTGCTGCTTTTGCTTTAACTGAACCAGAAGCTGGTTCCGATGCTTTTAATTTACAAACAACTGCAAAATTCGATGGAACAAAATGGATATTAAATGGTCAAAAATTGTGGATTACAAACGCTGCAATTGCCGACGTTTATTCAGTTTTTGCAAGAACTGAAAAAGGTATTACCGGTTTTGTTGTTGATAGAGATTTTCCCGGAATTATTATTGGCGCAAATGAAAGAAAATTAGGGATTAAAGGAAGTGTTACCAATACCTTAACTTTCGAAAATGTTGAAGTTCCCCAAGAAAATATTATTGGTTCAGACGGACGAGGTTTTGCAATAGCAATGAAAACTCTTGATGCCGGAAGAATTGGAATTGGTGCTGCGAGTGTTGGCGCGGCAAAAGAAATGTTAAGGCTTTCTGTTGAATTTGCGAATCAGAGAAAACAATTTGGACAGCCGATTTCTAAATTTGAAGGCATACAATTTATGATTTCTGATATGACAACAAAAATTTATGCAATGGAAAGTGTTTTGTATCGCGCAGCAGAAAAATATGATAACAAAGATGAAGTTATGCAGGAAGCTGCAATGGTAAAATTATTTTGCTCGGAAGCAGTTTCGGAAGTTGCTGATATGGCTTTGCAAATTCACGGCGGAATGGGTTTTTCAAGAGAATTATCAATTGAAAGATTTTACCGAGATTCAAGAATTTTAAGAATTTTTGAAGGAACAAGCGAAATTCAAAAATTAGTAATTAGCAGAAAAACAATAAAAAATAACGGACTTTGGAAAATATAAATGAGAAAGATATTAGTAATTCCATCTATCGATATTAAGGATAGAACAACTGTTAGAGTTGTTCAAGGAATTCCCGAACTCGATTGCAAAGAATATGGAAATGATCCCGTTGAAATGGCAATGATATGGAGATCAGAAAATGCAAAAGTTATTCATGTTGTTGATTTTGATTTATCTCGAGAACATTCGCGCAAAAATTTGGATTTAATTGGAGAAATTTGCAACTCTGTAATTATTCCAATTGAATTTGGCGGAGGAATAACAAATATTGAAGATGCGGAAGAAATATTAAATTTGGGAGTTTTTAGATTAGTTATCGGCTCACTTGCTTTTTCAAATCCTAAAGAATTTAAAAGAATTTTTGAAAAGTTTGGTCCTTTAAAAATCTCTGCCGCAATTGATGTTGTAAATGAAGAACTTGTTGTTCATGCCAGAAAAGAAAAAGCTGGAATTTCCGCAGTTGATTTTTCAAAAAAATTATCTGAAATAGGAGTTAACCGTTTTGTTGTTACAGATGTTTTAAGAAACGGAATGCTTGATGGTCCGAATATAGATTTATGTAAAAAAATTGCCGAAGCAACAAATACAAAAGTAACTCTTTCCGGAGGAGTTTCCGGATTTAAAGATTTAATGAAAGTGCAAGAAAATTCGGATTGCGGCATTGATTCGGTAATTATTGGGCGAGCACTTTATGAAAATAAATTTCCATGTCAAAAAATTTGGAGAGTTGCAGAATCTGGTATTTTTGATTAAGTTAAAATTATTAGAAATTTCCGTAATTCATTTATATAATCAAATATATTATTTTTAATTTTTCATGATAAATAAAGGAGGTTATGAGATGGATACTATAACAAAAATATTGGTTCCAGTTGATTTCTCCAATTATTCTAAAAATGCTCTTCGTTACGCAGTAAACTTTTCTAAAAAATTTAATTCAAAAATTTT
>JBGSKB010000095.1:0-1935 GCA_041741395.1 Melioribacteraceae bacterium | reverse complement strand
TATGTACTGTTAAGTTTGTAATATTTTGCAATCGCATCATCTATTGGGTGAATACTTATTCCGGTCCAAAAATCTCTATTTACAAATCCATTTGATTTTAATTCTTCAATTATATTTTTAATTGTGTTTATTGGAATTGCAAATCCAACACCAATACTTCCACCTTTATTTTCTTGCCAGATTATTGTGTTCATTCCAATCATTTCACCAACGCTATTTACTAAAGGACCACCGCTGTTACCGGAATTTATTGATGCATCCGTTTGAATCATTTTTAAATAATATCTTTCCCTAATTAAACCTAAATTCATATTTAACGCACTTACAACGCCAACTGTTACAGTTGGTTTATCATTTATTTCGAAAAGTCCAAATGGATTTCCCAAAGCAATTACCCATTCACCAATTAAAATATCATCTGAATTTCCAAATTGTATATATGGTAAATTTTGAGCATTAATTTTCAATAAAGCAATATCAGAAGATTGATCTGTCCCAATAAGTTTTGCAGTGTATTCGGTTCCATCAGTCATTGTAACAATTATTTTATTTGCATTTCCGGCAACATGATCATTTGTAATAATGTAACCATCGGGAGAAATAATTGCACCGGATCCAAGACCGGGAATTTGTCGCTCGTAAATTCTATCAAAAAAGAAACTGTATGGATCTCTAAAATATCTTGTTTCAGTAACGTTAATTCCAACAATTGCAGAACTTACATTTTTTACTGTATTTGTTATAATATTTTCACGACTATTTGTAATTGAGTTATCGGCAAGTCTTTTAATTTTTGCGGGAATTATTGAACTATTCTCAGTAACTAACTGCTGATTTTCAACTTCGGAATTCGATTGGTTTAAATTTCCATTATCGCTTCCAAATTTTTCAAAATAAAAATATGCAAAAAATATTGAGACAATTAGCAAAGTTACAAACGAGGATAAAAATACATACTTTAGATTTTTCATTTTACTTGTTCAACCTAATTTTTGTAAATAATTTCTTTTATGGGATTTAGATGCTTAGTAAGAATTATAAACATAAGTAAAGATACGGAAAATATAAAAATAAAGCTTTCTTTAGCCGGCGGAAATGTTATAAAATTGAGTGGTTCAGCGAAAAAGATTGCAGTTAGAATTACAATAATTGTTGCACCTACATTTGCAATGTGAATATTGGGATTTAATTTTTTAATTAAAATCCAACTTAATAACCAAATAAAAAGAACTGCTGGAGATAAAAATAAAGCTCCGCCAGCTGCAGTTGCTAAACCTCTTCCGCCGGAAAAATTAATCCAAATTGAATAACAATGACCTAAAACCGCAGCATTAAGTGATAAAACCGAAGCTAAAAAATCATTTGGAAAAAAAAGTTTAGCTAAAAGAACAGAAATTGTTCCTTTTGTTAAATCAATGAAAAGCACTAAAATCCCAATTTTTTTAGAATTTGTAACTTCAAAAGAATTTAAAGTTCCAACATTTCCGGAACCGACTTTTCTTATATCTAAATTATGAGTTAATTTTAGTATAATAAATCCAGTTGGAAATGACCCAACTATATAACTTATTACTAAAAGAATCGATAATGTCATTATATTTCAACAAATTATGGAATAAATATAAAAATCAACTTTGTTATTATTCTGTAAACTTTTATTTTCTATGCTATCTAATTACAGATTATAAGTAATTTTAAAGCTTATAATATAAATAATGATTTTGAATTTGGAAATAATACACATATAGGAGTAGTAATGGTAAAATTTATTGGAAATTTTAGTGTAATTCCTTCTTTACCGGAAAAATTAGAACCGCTTAGAGAAATTGCCTATAATTTACATTGGACTTGGAATCATGATGCACAAGAACTTTTTTGGAGATTAGATAGGGATTTATGGGAAAGTACAAATCATAATCCCGTTATGATGCTTGG
>JBGSKB010000094.1:0-1556 GCA_041741395.1 Melioribacteraceae bacterium | reverse complement strand
TTTAAAAATTATTAAATTCTTATATTTTGAGAAACAGAATAGAATTGAGTTGTAGATGAATAAAATATTATTGATGTTTTTTTTTATAAGTATTTCAACTTTTTCACAGACAATTAAAAGTTGGCAAAATTATTCCTCATTTAAAAATGTCGCTCAATCATTTCAAATCGAAAATACAATTTGGGCGGCTACAGACGGCGGAATTTTTGGTTTTTCAGCTTCAGATAGCTCTTATCAAATTCTAACAAAATCAGATGGATTGATTAGCCAAAATATTACTTCAATTAGTAAAGACCAAAATAATAAACTTTGGATTGGTACAAACGAAGGTTATATAATTGTTTATACTCCCGAAACCGGCGAATTAAAAACGATTTTAGAAATTTTCAAAACAGATAAATCAATTAAAACAATAAATAATATTTTAATTAGCGACGATACAGCTTTTGTTTCAACAGCGTTTGGCTTAACGTTAATTAATATTAACGATTTTTCTTTCTTTGATAGTATTTTAAAATTTGGTGAATTTACAACTGAAACTCCCGTAAAAAAAGTTTATTTAGGAAGTACAATATTTGTAATTACGCAAGCCGGAATTGCTTATAAAAAATCTGGAGCAACAAATTTAACTGCGCCGGAATCTTGGTTGAATATTAATATTTCAACTCAAATCCCAGCGACAAGTATTAATTCACTTATTGAATTTGAAAATGAGATTTACGCAGCAACAGATAAAGGACTGCTAAAAAATTCAAATGGAATTTGGTCTTCATTTTTGTACAACAATTTTGAAGTTTTAGACGTAATAGAAAAAAATCAAATGATTTATTCTTTATTAGAAAATACAATTCATCTTTATAATGGAAGTGATCAAATAATTATTAGCGAACAAAATATTAACTTTAACAGTTTTATAGTTGATACTCAAAATAATTTATACATTAGTACAAATAAAGGATTGTTTTTTCAATCAGAATCAAAACAAAATTTTCTAATGCCTAATTCTCCAGCAACAAACGGATTTATAAACATAACTGTTGATCACGAAAATAATTTTTGGTCTGCGACTGGTAAAAATGGAGCAGGTATTGGTGTTATTAAATTTGATAATTTAAATTGGTCAATTCTAAATACTTCCAATACAAATGAGATGATTTTTAATGATTTTCACAGAGTATCTGCTTCCGGAAAATCAGTTTATTTTTCAAGTTGGGGAAGAGGATTTGTAAGATTTAAAGATAATCAATTTCAAAGATTTGATGCAAGCAATAGTGCTCTTATTGGCATACCGGGAGCTAATGATTTTTTAGTAATAAATGATATTGAGGAAGATGCAAATGGAAATGCTTGGATTCTTAATTATTGGGCAGCTGATAAGAAACCAATAAGTGTTTTAAAAAATGATGGAACGATAATTAGTTACGAATTGGCAAGTCCATTAGCATCAACAATAATAAGTGTGAAAGAATTGGTTATTGATCAATACAATACAAAGTGGTTTTCCGGTGATATTAGCGGTGATGCAGCTACAGAAGCATTATTTTATTTTAACGATA
>JBGSKB010000093.1:0-3139 GCA_041741395.1 Melioribacteraceae bacterium | reverse complement strand
CAAAATCCATCGTGATGTTTTACAGTAAGAATGACAAGTTTCATTCCAGCAGATTTTATAGCTTCACACCATTGATCTGTATTTAAATTTGTCGGATTAAATATTTTTGGATCTTCAAAACCGGTGCCCCATTCTCTTCCAGTAAATGTGTTAACTCCAAAATGTATAAAAGCAGTAAATTCATTTTTTTGCCATTCATATTGCCTTGGATGAGGTTTGACAGAAGTTGATTTTAATAAAATGTTTTTATCGACATCATTTTGAGCATTTAGCACAATATTTATTGTAAAAAGAAATATAATTCCTCGTAGAAAAATATTTCTCATAAATTTGTTTTGCATTTTTCTTCCTCAAATATTTAAATGATTAATCCACAATTATTTCGTCGATAAATAACCATGAATTAGAGCCAGCACCTTTGTGCCAACCCGGACAAACCTCAATGTTTTCAGCAATTATTTTCAAATATCTTGCTTTTAAGGAAATATCAAAATTAACATCCTTAATTTGAACAATATCATTTTTTTCAATTGCATTAATGATTTTCCGATCGATTAATTCATAATTTAGATCATCATTCGAAGAATAAATCTTAATAGATTTGGGAAGGAAAATCCATACATTTTGATCTTGTAAGCATCCAATGCCAATTTTATTAATTTGTTTTTCTTCAGTAAAATCAATTGTAACATCAAAGTTAAACTTTTCAAAACCCAACCATTTAGTATCTGTAAAACTTTTAGAGCCCCTTACTTTATCTCTTAAAGTTTCCAAACCATTTCCAGAATATTTTGGATTACTTGGAGAATTGATTTTAAGTATTGCTCCGTCAAGTCCAGATAATTTATTTTCCGGGATCTCTAATGAATTTAAGGAAGTTATATCCTTATCAAATTGAATTTCAATTACTGTATTGTTTTCATCAATTGGTTTGTGTGGTAAAACAATTTCTGTTTTTTGATTAATAATTCTGTGAGATAATTTTTGCCCATTGTTCAAAATTGAAACCGATGAGATATTAATATTTCGAAATTCCGGAAGAATAAGTTTTTCTTCGGGCCACTTAAAAAGGTGAATGTATATTTTATTTTCTTTATTTGTTGAAGCCATCCAATTTGTTGGTTTTGTTGGTCCGCCTTTAGTTCCATAAATACTTTCTCCATTTATTTGTAGCCATTTTCCAATTTCATTTAATCTATCTATTTGACGTTTTTCAATTCTTCCATCCGGCATTGGAGCAATGTTTAACAATAAATTCCCCCCGCCGCCAGCCGTTTGAGCAAGTGTTTGAATACACTCTTTCGTACTTTTCATTTTATCATTTGGAGCCCAAGACCATTGGGTACAAATTGTAATACAAGATTCCCAAGGCTGATTCGGAAAGAAAGCTCCTATTTTTTGCTCAGGCGTACCAAAATCTCCGGCGAATTTTTCTGATTCTGTCATTCCGGATTCGTCACGACCTTTATCAACACGATTATTAATTAAAATTTCATTATTTAAATCTCGTGCAAATTTATAAATTTCCATTCCGTTTTTATGATTCCAAGCATCCTCCCATTGACCATCAAACCACAAAATATTTGTTTTATAACTTACTATTAATTCCCTTAATTGATTTTTCAAAAACGAAATATATTCATTAATATTGCTTTCATTTACTGGTCTTGGATCACCGCCATATCTTGTAGTATAATGCGGATGATGCCAATCTGCTATTGAATAATAAGTCCCGAATAAAATTCCTTGACGTTTACACTCATCCGATATTTCTTTTAAAATATCTTTTTTATATGGAGTTGAAGTGATATCATATTCTGAAAATTCTGAAGGCCAAATGCTAAATCCATCATGATGTTTTGTTACAATTACAAGATACTTCATTCCAGCATTTTTAATTGTTGTTACCCACTCTTTTGCATTAAATAAAACCGGATTAAACTCCTGATATAAATTATCATACTCTTCAATTGGAATAATATTTCCTCTTGACCAACCGATCTCTGTTCCTCGTAAAGATATTGGTCCCCAATGAATGAACATCCCAAATTTCATATTTTGCCATTCTTGAAGCACATTTTGGTTAGTATTTAAATTCGGAAAAAATTCACCACCTCCGGTTGATTGAGAAAAATTAAACTGTGAGATCAGAAAAAGAAAAATGGCTAAAGTTTTTTTCAAAATAAAATTCCTTATTAGATTTCTTTCAATTTTTATATTGACCAATCAATGTTCCAGAAACATTCCAAGAGCTAAAACTTCCACCTTCTTTTTTTCCAATTGGGATTGCAATTTTAAATGTATGTTTACCGGGTTTTAGTTCACTTAGATTTATTTCTTGAGGTACAGTTACAGTTCCGGGACACCAGTTTGATCGGCTTAAGTCCGATGAAGATAAACCATTTTTAAAATTTCCGGAAGATGGATTTGACAATCGATAAGTTCCGCAATCATCACGCCAAGGTATGAAACTATAAACTAAATTTTCATCAATAAATATTTTATTCAACTTTTTATTAAATTCATCTCCATTTCCCCATCCGCCATGACCGGTACTTGTAAATTTAAGTTTTAGATTTTCTAAACCATCCGGAATTGTAATTGTGACTTCGAGAGAATCATCATGAAACATTGTCCCATAATTTTGATCGGACATTTCCATAATATTTACTGTGTTGAAAATAGATTTAATCCAATATTTTGATTCAGATTTTTCTGCTTCAAATGAAGGATAAATATTTAAATTAACGCTTGCAATATGTCCGCTTTTATCATAATTACCTATAAAAATTCCAATCCATATTTCTGCTTCACCATTTGGTAAAAGATCCGTTACTTCTTTTTTATAAACAACCGAATCAGCCCAATTATAGCCTTCAATTTGAGTATAGTTGTTAAATTGTCTAACTCCAAATGGTGTGAAAAATCTCATTAATTCTACAGGTGGTTCAAATTTTTCTGAAGAAATTACACCTTGATATTTATCTCCTCGATTATCTTTATAAACGGGAAGTTTGTCAATTCCATTTTTAAATGCGTCCAAGAAAGTTATTTCATTATCTGTTGGAATAATAAATAAACTTCCTACTCTATCGTATGCATCTCCATTCGACCATTGTGTAACATCAGCAATTACAGT
>JBGSKB010000092.1:0-1687 GCA_041741395.1 Melioribacteraceae bacterium | reverse complement strand
ATGCAATTTATTAAACCGGATGTTTCTACAAATTGTGTTGGAATGGCAGCAAGTATGGGAGCAGTTTTACTTGCCGGTGGAGCAAAAGATAAAAGGTTTGCACTTCCTCATTCAAAAATTATGATTCATCAGCCATGGATTGGAGGTTTACAAGGTCAAACTACCGATATAGAAATTCATGCAAAAGAAATGATTAAAACAAGAGATAAACTTTATAAAATTCTTGCAAATCATACTGGTAAAACAACAGATCAAATAATGAAAGATTGCGATAGAGATTATTATATGTCAGCTTCAGAAGCAGTTGATTATAAAATTATTGATAAAGTTCATGAACGTAGAAAAATGCCAGGTGAAACTGAAAAGAAATAATTCTAAATTTTATATAAATAAAAAACTCCGAATTAATTTCGGAGTTTTTTGTTTTAAATCATTATAAAACTTATTAAAGAGAAGTTCCTACTTTCAATCTCAAGTTTACGAAAATTGAAGTTACTCCAAATTTCCCATTATCTGTTTTTGAAAAAATTGCAGATGGTCCCAAAGCAAATGAGCTAAATCCCCAAGATTCCATAATTCTTTGAACTAAAATATCAATTAAATATTGCGGATTTCTAACTTCACTTTTTGGCATTGCATCTAATCTTAAATCAAATGTGCTTCCGGCAAGTGATAATTCTCTTCCGACAAATCCGAAATGCCATTCATCCAAAAACTTTGCCGCATAAAATTTACTTCTTGTTGATCCCATAAACCTTACCGGATATCGCAATTCGTAGTTTAAATAAGAATCTTTCATTATTAAAGGTTTATAACCAAATTCTGCCACTGAATCTTGCATTCTTAAATTATATGCTTCTTCACTTAATTCATGACTTACATTGTGATAACTTATTTCAAAAAAGTTACCAAATGGAATCACATAACCAACTTGAAATCCTTCAGTTCCATAAATATTATTGTGATTATTTACACTTTTTAATTTTGAAAAAGCTTCAATAATTCCAAACATACCAAATCTGAACCCCAAAATATGAAAGTTAGCTTCAACTAAATCTGTTTCCATTGGTCCGGAATAAGGAGTTCCCAATCCCATTGAAATTCCTATATCTTTTTTAATCGGCACACCAAATCTTTCTCCGCCAAATAATTGCAAATATGGATTTACATAAGCCAGATCGGCACTAATTTGATATTTAGTTGGTGTATCAAAAATTTTATTGAATTTCATTTTGCTGAAAACATCCGTAAATACCGTTGTGTATGTAATGTTTTCTTGTAAATTAATTTTAAACGGATAAGTAATAATCCTTGCTCGCAATTCTTCATTTAATGCCGCAAGCGGATAAATTCTACTTTTAATTTCGATTGTATTATTTTTAGAATCGCGTAAATCAACAATTATTTCTGCTTTAGGATCAGGAGGATCAATGAATAAATTTTCTTGAATTTTCACAAATAAACTATCATCCAACGGTTCCATTTGATAGTAAATAATTTGTTCTTCTTCATCTTGAGCAAAATTATAATTTAGATTTACAAATGTTAAAATTAAAAGTAAAATTATAGTAGTTTTTTTCATGTCTATAATCTTAATTATTTAGAAAATTCAGTAAAATAAAAAGCTTCGCCAACTTCTGTTTTTTGTTTTGATTTTGTATCAAAAGCTGTGAAAAAGAAATTAGCT
>JBGSKB010000091.1:0-8646 GCA_041741395.1 Melioribacteraceae bacterium | reverse complement strand
ATACGTGAAGGACTTAGCAAATCAAATAATTGAAAGAAAAGTTAATCTCGCTAAAATTGGGACTAAAACAAATGATGAAATAATTAATGAATTGACAAAAGTTAAAGGAATTGGAACCTGGACATCTCACATGTTTTTAATGTTTGTTTTAGGAAGAAAAGATGTTTTGCCAATTGGTGATCTTGGTATAAAAAGAGCAATTATGTTAAATTACAACCTTAAAAATTTACCAAATGGTGAAGAAGTAACTAAACTTTCGCAAAAGAAAAATTGGAGTCCTTATAATACTTATGCGTGTATGTATTTGTGGAAATCAATAGATGGGGAATGAATCTTTTTTATGATCGATACATCAAACAACATTACAGAAGAACAATTAATAGAAAGTGCAATTGAAGGCGATAGAAATGCTCTTGCTCAATTAGTAAAAAATCATGAGCAGACAGTTTATAATTTTGCATTTAAAATTTGCAGAAACAAAGAACGTGCAGAAAACACAATGCAGGAAACGTTCTTAAGTATGATTAAATCAATAAATCAATTTTCCGGAAATTCCAAATTATCAACTTGGTTATATACAATAGTAAGCAACCATTGTTTGATGTTAGCCAGGTCTCAAAAAAAGTATGATTATGTTAATTTAGAAAATGAAGACGGATTAATTGAAGATAAAAATATTGCCGATTGGAAATTTTCTCCTGAAAAATTAGCGGAAAATGTTGAATTAAAAAAAATGCTGGATAAAGCAATTGAGAAACTTCCACCGGAATACAGAGTAGTTTTTATGTTAAGGGACGTTGAAGGATTATCAACAAGTGAAACAAGTGAAATTGTAAATTTATCAGTTCCGGCAATTAAATCTCGTTTGCATAGAGCGAGAGCTTTTTTAAGAAATGAATTAAACAAAACTTTACATGTATGAAAAATATTAATGTTTCCTGCAAAGAAGTTATGAGTCACATTTGTGATAGTTTGGGTGAAGATCTAAATTCACCCAAATGTATAAATATTAAAGATCATCTTGAAAATTGTCCTAATTGCCAAAAATATTTTGATTCCGTAGAATCAACAATAAAATTTTACAAAAAATATAATGTTGAACTTGATAACGATGGACATGATAGATTACTTTCTGTACTTGGCTTAAAGGGAAAAAATGAATAACGAATATTTCTATGATACAATTGTAACTTGGCAAGAAGGAAGAAAAGGAATTTTATCAGAACCAACTTTACCAAATATTGAAGTTGCGACTCCACCCGAATTTCCAAAAGGAATTCCTAATATTTGGTCGCCGGAACATTTGTTTGTTGCTTCAGTAAATGTCTGTTTGATGACAACATTTCTATCAATTGCAGAAAATTCAAAATTAGAATTTTCCAATTTTTCTTGTAAAGCCAGAGGAAAAATGGAAAAAGTTGAATCAGAATTTATGATAACTGAAATTGATTTATTGCCGGAAGTTACAGTTAATGCAGAAAAAGATATTGAAAGAGCAGAACGCATTATTCAAAAAGCCGAGCATCATTGTTTAATTTCAAACTCAATAAAATCAGAAATAAAACTTTTCCCAAAAATTAATTTCAATTTTTAAATGTAGCCTCAAGCTTCAGCTTGAGGAATATTACCGCAACTTGAAATTTGCAGTTACAAAAAACTTTTATATTGCTGTCATCGACCACTAGATGACAGAATAATTTTGTTTTTACATCTTTGATTTCATATAGATTGTAGCAGTATTAAAATCAATTTATGAAAAATTAGTCACCATGCGATCGTCAGTGACGAACGGAAATATTTAAATCTTTTTCGTATCAAATCCGTTTGCTCACGAATCGCGAGAACGACATACATTTTATATTATAAATTCTAATGGTTCCGGTTCGTTTGTGTTTCTAAGTCTTACTTCACTTTTATGATGAACAATAGAGTTGTTGGGAACGCTTTCAGTAAGCCATACATTTCCGCCAATAATACTATTTTTTCCGACAATTGTATTTCCGCCTAATATTACTGCTTGCGCATATATTATTACATCATCATTTATTGTTGGATGCCTTTTTGTTTGTGCTAATTTTTTATCGACACTTAATGCGCCCAAAGTTACACCTTGATAAATTTTTACGTTATTGCCAATTTCACAAGTTTCACCAATTACAATTCCGGTTCCATGATCAATAAAAAATGAATGTCCAATTTTTGCTCCGGGATGAATATCAATTCCCGTATCTTGATGAGCATATTCTGTAAGAATTCTTGGAAGAATTGAAACTCCAAGTTTAAATAAAACATGAGCAAATCTGTAGATTGCAATTGCTCTAAATCCGGGATAAGCTAAAATTACTTCATCAACATTATGTGCTGCCGGATCGCCCTCAAATATTGCATTAGCATCTTTCCATAACTCATTATTAATTTCTTGAATTTCCTCAAAAAAATTATTACTGATTTTTTCAATATTTTCCAAAGAATTATTATTAAGTAAAATTAAAAGTGATTTTAAATTTCGTTTTAGCAAAACTAATTTGCTTTCAATATCTTCTTCGGTGTAATAAATGTCTGTTGTAAAATGCGGAAAAAGTAATTGCATTAAATCATTTATAAATTTTTGCGCTTCAACCTTTATTGGTTTTATAACTTTATGTTCTTTTCTTATTTCTATTAATGTTTTTGAAAGTGTATTTAAATTCGTTTTCATTGTAAAATAATCTCCAATTATTCGTAGGAATAATTCAATGGATTTTAAATTGATTAGTTAATTGCCGAATGTTTTCTGCATCAACAGATGCAAGTGGAGTGATATCCGAGTGTAAGATTTGTGTTTTTACTAAATGATAATATTTGTATAAAATTTTCCACAACTGAATTATAAATAATTAAAGACTTGTTTTCAACTTATAAAATTAGACTCAGGACAAGCCGGAGTGACGGTTTATAAAAATTATGTTTCGGTTTGCCAGTCATTCCAGCTTGTCTGGAATCTGAGAACAATTTAATTTATTCCGTAGACTAAAAGTCTGTGGGTACATTTATATTAAATTTGTCAATTTATCAATATTGGAAGTTACGTTATTACCTAAATCAATTGTTATTACTTTTCTATTATTATTTAATAATGCTTGACGATCACCCATTAACTGAGCATTTATTAAAATACCAAATGAAAAATCAGATTCACTTGAACCAATTTCTTTTGGAATTTCTACATCTTCTTTTCTGTCACTTGTGAATTGTATGAATAAACCATTTCCGGCATCGCCTTTGTGTAACTGACCGGTTGAATGTAAAAATCTTGGTCCATAACCAATCGTCACGGCAGTTTTATATTTTTTTTGAATTTTTGTTCTTAACTGGTGAAGTGAATTTGTCGTTGCTTCATTAGGAGTAATATAAGATTGTATAGAAACATAATTATATTTTTCTTCATTCAAACTTCCTAAAAATTCATTTATTGCATTTTTAAGATTTGTTTGATTTGTATTTCCACTTAATTTTATTTCATTTTCTTCAATCACAAAATTTAATTTGGGAAGTTCGCCTTTTTCTAAATAATTATTAATCATTGCTTTAGCTTCAATTTTCGCGGATTCAACATTTGGTTGATCGAAAGGCTGAATTCCTAATACCCAACCGGAAACTGCTGTTGCAAATTCCCATCTAAAAAATTCTCCACCCAAATCATATTCATCATTTAATATAATTTCAATTACCGGATGTCCGGCATTTTTCAGTTTTTCAATTTTTTCAAAATTTGAAATATCGCTTTCGAAATGTGTATAAACAAATACTCTGTCATTTCCATAAAATTCCGGAACTTCCAAACTTTCAGATTCAACTGGTAAAATTCCGACACCATTTTTTCCGGAACTTTCTGCAATTAATTGTTCAACCCAAGTTCCAAAAGAAATTATTTTTTCTGAATAAACGAATGTAAGTTTATCTCTTCCTAATTTTGCAAGTTCACCAATTATTACACCAATTTCTGCACTAATATTTTTTTCGTTTTTACTATCTTCAACAACTGATTTTGCATTTAATAAAAATTTATTTAAATCAATTCCAATTAATGCTGCCGGAACAGTTCCAAAAAAAGATAATACTGAATATCTACCGCCAATATTGGGATTGTTAACAAATATTTTTCTAAAATTTAATTGCTGAGCCATTTTTTCTAATCCACTTCCCGGATCAGTGATTGCAATAAAATGTTTGACGACTTTTTCATCACCGAGTTTATTTTTACAATACGTAAAGAAATATTTAAAAAAGGATAATGTTTCAATTGTTCCGCCGGATTTTGTAGAAACTATGTATAAAGTTTTTTGCGGATCAAGATTTTGTGTAAAATTTATTACGGCATCCGGATCGGTGCTATCCAAAACTTGCATATTTAGATAGCCTTCTTTTTTCCCGAACGAAAAACTAAAAACTTCAGGTGCAAGGCTTGATCCACCCATTCCTAATAGCAAAGCATTTTCAAAACCTTCAGATTTTATTTCTTCAACAAAAGAATTAATTTCATCTAGAAGAGATAATGTTTCTTCTGCACTATAAAGCCAATCAAGTCTATTTGTAACTTCTTGAGGAGAATTTGACCAAACTGTATAATCCTTTTCCCAAATTCTTTTTACAACTTTTTCATTAATTAATTTTTCAATTTTCTTATTAATTTGATTTTGATAACTGCCTAAATACATTTTAATATTATACTTCATTTAAACTTCCTTATGATTACACTTAAAAATATTAATTTTTTTTATCGTATATTTGCCAATTTTTCGGAATAATTAATCTTGCTCCTCTGCTAAAAGTTAAATATGACCAAGCCCAGCTAATTAAAACAAATACTCTATTTTTGAAACCCGTTAAATAATAAATATGAATTAAAAGCCAACTTAGCCATGCTAAAAATCCACCAAATTTTATATTTTTTGTTTCCACAACAGCTTTACTTCTTCCAATAGTTGCTGCCTGACCTTTATCTTTATAAATAAATTTCATTTTTTGCTTTCCTTTAAGTTCAAGCAAAATATTTTTTGCAGCAATTTTTCCTTGTTGTAAAGCAACCGGAGCTAATCCCGGTAAAGGTTTTCCATCTTCATCCTTTAAATGTGCTTGATCACCAAGAACATAAAGTGACGGATAATTCTTAATAGTTAAATCAGACTCAACAATTATTCTACCTTGTTTATCTAAGTTTAGGTTTAGATCATAATTCATGTTTAATGCTTGTACTCCAGCAGCCCATAGAACTGTAATTGCATTAAGTCTTTCCTTGCCAATTTCCAATCCTTCCAAGTCAATTTTTGTTACACGGCTATTTGTCCAAACTTGAACACCTAATCTCTCCAAATCTCTTGTAGCCTTACTTGATAAACTTTCTGAATAAATAGGAAGAATTCTTGGGCCTAATTCAATTAAAATTATTCTTGTTAATTTAGGATCAATATTTCTAAAATCCTTAGAAAGTGTAAATCTGCTCATTTCACCAATTGCTCCGGCTAATTCAACCCCAGTTGGTCCGCCGCCAACAATTGCAAAAGTTAAAAGAGATCTTTTCTTTTCAAAGTTATTTTCTATTTCGGCTTTTTCAAATGCCAGCAAAACTCTTCTTCTAATTTCGGTTGCTTGTTCAATTGTTTTCAATCCAGGTGAAAATTCTTCCCACTGTTCATTTCCAAAATAGGATTGCTGATTTCCACAAGCTAATATTAAATAATCATAAGTAATTTCTAACTCATCAGTTTTTACAAATTTTTTTTCAATATTAATAGTTTTTACTTCGCCATGAATAACTTTTACATTTTTATATTTTGAAAGTAAACTTCTTATTGGAACAGCAATTTCGGCTGGAGATAATGCCGCCATTGCAACTTGATACAATAACGGTTGAAAAAGATGATAATTTCTTTTATCAATAAGTGTTACTTTTACCTCTTGAGATTCGCCTAAAACTTTTGCCGCATTTAGTCCGGCAAATCCGCCGCCAATTATAACAATATGTTTCATTTTGTTTATTTCAAAATTATTTTTTCAATTAATAATAATAAACAAATGCTATTTCTTTTGCTTTTAGATAACCAAAATTTACATAAAAAGATTTATTCGTGAATTTGTCAGAAATATTGTTTATTTAAAATCAGCTTGTTATTTTATAGATATGAGAGCTTTTGTAAAAATAATTATAATAAGTTTAATAATTTTTATTTCTTGCGATAAAGGTTTATCGCCAAATCTTGCCGAGTTAAAAGTTGGATTTGGCGGAACAATCACTTTTATTGGTAATTGGAACACAGAGGCAAACCAAACTCATGTTGTTTTATTCAAAGATCCTCTACTTTCTGTTGAAGATTTTAATGTATTCAATTTAAAATTTGTGAGCGATACAATTCCCACCGGTTCGCAGATTCATAATTATTCAACAAATGATAATTCTTTGATTGCAAATATTGAACCTGGGGAATATTCATATCTCGCGGTTGCTCAATCAAAATTAAATTATCTAACGCTTAACAGAGAAGATTGGTTTATTGTTGGAGTTTATTATATCAATAATGATTTTTCAAATCCGGCAAAGTTGATAATTCCCGAAGCTTCTTATGTAGAAAATGTTAATATTATTTGTGATTTTAATAATCCGCCCCCTCAGCCACCGGGTGGTTTGAATAATTTGCTTAAAATTTATTTTGAATCTCAAAATAATAAAGTAATTAAATGAAAAATATTTACAGTTTGATTCTGATAATATTTTTTTTCAATACTGTTTCTGCCCAAACCGGCAACATTCACGGAAAAGTTACGGATAATTCAAATCTTCCGCTTATGGGCACAAACATTATTATTGAAGGAACATTAATTGGTGTTTCCACAGATGAAAAAGGATTTTTTAACATTCAGAATATAAAAAATGGAAATTATTATTTAACAGCAAGTGTTATAGGATTCGCCAAATACAAATCTGAATTAATACAAATTAATAATAACACAGTCGAAATAAATATTAAGTTAACGCCCACAAGTTACCAGTTTGATCAGTTAATTATTTCAGCAAATAAATTTGGTCAGGATTTAAGAGAAATTTCTTCAAGCAGTTATATTCTTGATTCAAAAATTTTAGCTGAAAAAAATTATCAAAAAGTTGATGATGCATTTCGTTATGTTCCGGGAATTACAATGACGCAAGATCAAATAAGCATAAGAGGATCAAGCGGATACAGCAGAGGTGCGGGAACAAGGGTTCTGGTTGCAATTGATGGAATACCGGTTTACACACCAGATACTGGAGAAATAATTTGGGAATTAATTCCGATAAGTGAAATTGATAGAATTGAAATTCTTAAAGGTTCATCAAGCTCATTGTACGGTTCATCCGCAATTGGTGGAATTATAAATATTATTACAAATCAAATTTCTTCAAATCCTTTAACATTAATAAAATTAGAAGGTGGAGTTTATTCCTCTCCTTCACATGAAGAATGGAAATGGACAAACAAAACTTTGAGTTACAACAGACAATCAATTTCTCATTCAAGATCAATCGGTAAATTAAATTTATCAGCTTCACTTTCCAGATTTGAAGATTTAAGCTATAGAAAAAACGATGATCAAATTAGATATTCTGCATTCTTAAAAGCTGATTATAACTTTTCAGAAAATACATCACTTTCATTTTGGGGAACCGGATACACGCGAGAAAAAAGTACTTTTGTATATTGGAAAGATTTAGAAAATGCTTTACTTCCTGCAGATACAGATTTGGGACAATCTGTAAATTCTGATCGAACAATTCTCGGCTTTAAGCTAAATCATATTTATAATGAAAATTTGTCAATTACATTTGTTCCAAGTGCCTATATAAGTTTTTGGAAAGACCAATCGGAAAGCAGCAATAAATCTTCAAGTCAGCTTTACAGAAACGAACTAAGAATTAATTATAAATTTTCACAATTAATAAGTTTAGTTTCCGGTGTTGAATATCAATTTAATAAAGTTGGTTCAACAATATTTGGGAATAGAATTTCTAACGCAATTGGAGTTTTTTCTCAATTAGATTATAAAATTATAGAACGCTTAAATGTATCCGCTGGTTTACGGTTTGATAATGCAAAACTCGAAAATTTGCAAAGTGAAAATTCGTTATCTCCAAAATTGGGATTAAATTATAAAATTGATGAAAGCACATTTGTTAGAGCTTCATTCGGAAAAGGATTTAGAACTCCATCACTTGCAGAAGCATTTACATCAACAACAACAAGCGGAGTAACTGTTAAACCAAATCCTAATTTAAATTCAGAAACTAGTTTGTCTTTTGAAGCCGGAATTAATACAAATATTTTTGATCCAATCAATTTTGATTTTGCAATTTTTAATAATGAACTTTTTGAAATGATAGAACCCGGTTTTGATCCCGCCGATGGTCAGCTATTTTTCAACAACTTAACAAGAGCAAGAATTCAAGGAATTGACATAACTACAACAACAAAGTTATTTTCGGATATTTTAACATTTCGCTGCGGTTATAATTATTTATGGGCAATTGATATTGAGAATAATGAATTTCTAAAATATCGACCAAGAAATTCAATTATTGCCGGATTGGATTTTAAAAAGGATTTTATTGAAGCTGGTATTGATTTTAGATATTTA
>JBGSKB010000090.1:0-21397 GCA_041741395.1 Melioribacteraceae bacterium | reverse complement strand
TATCAGTTGAAGTCAAAACAAAATTTTCCATTTTCATCGGATTTTGCTTTTCCATTTCCGACTGTTTAACAATTGCGGCTTTTCCTCTTAGCATTGGCTGATAACTTGGTAAAGAAATTCCATCTTCTTTATACATATTAGTTGTTAATTCGTAATTTCCATCCATTACTGCTTTTGCCATTTTGTTATTTAAAGAATTGATTTCAGTTTTAAGTTCTTCGCCAGAAAATTGTTTTACAACATTTTGCTGACTGCATCCTAAAAGAAAACTAACAACCAATAGAATTACTAATAATTTATTTAGCATTTGATTCCTCCTTTTTTGTGATTTAAATTTTCTTACAAGCTGATGATATTAAAATAAATAACTTTTTTTATCGGAGCAAATTATTTTATAACTATAAAGCAAAATGGGTAAGCGGGTATTTTTATCTAAAATCTTGTGTTAATTATCTGTTATCTACTAGAAGAACAAATTCGCCTTTTAGATTTTTTTCATTTACAATTTTAAGAATGTTTGATGTAGTATTTCGAAATATTTGTTCTTCTGGCATTGTGAGTTTGTATGCCAAAACAATTTTTTGGTTTGCACCAAAAAAAGTTATAACATCGGTAAGAATTTTTTTTAATCTATACGGAGTTTCTAAAATTACAATTAGTTCTTTAAATTTTTTTAATTTTTGAAATTCTTGTTTTCTAATTTCATTTTTAGGTGAAAGCCAGCCGTAATAATAAAATTTTTCAATATCAAAACCGGAGGAAACCAAAGCCGGTAATAAAGAATTTGCGCCTGGTAAAGGAACAATTTTAATTTTATTTAAAATACATAATTCAACTAAATAATGCCCCGGATCGGAAAACAAAGGAGTTCCACCATCAGAAATTAATGCCGCAGATTTTCCATCTTCAATAATTTTGCTAATTACGTCACCGGCAATTTCTCTTTCGTTATGCTCATTTAGTGAAATTAACTCTTTAGAAATTTTAAAGTGTGCAAGCAAACGATTTGCCGGTTTTAATTCTTCGCAAAAAATAATATCAACTTCATTTAAAATTTTTAACGCACGGAGAGTAATATCATCATAATTTCCGATTGGCGTAGGTGTTATATAAAGGGTTGGTTGCATAAATTTTATTTATAATTATTAAGTAGCCGCAAGCTTTAGCTTGCGATTATAATATAAACCGCAACTTGAAAGTTGGGGCTACATTAAGAATAATAATTAAAAACAATCTTTTCAAAATTATCAACTGTTAATTTCTTTCTAACAAATTTTTTACTTTTTTTATCAGTTCATCAAGCTTAACATTAATTCTTTCACCGGTTGCACGTATTTTCACTTCAACTTGATTTTCTTTTAATCCTCTTTCACCAACAATTATTTGCAAAGGCATTCCTAATAAATCTGCATCGCTAAATTTAAATCCGGCTTGAACATTATTTCTGTCATCATAAAGAACTTCAATATTATTGGTGTTTAATTCAGTGAATAATTTTTCACATGCATTTACAACTTCATCTTTTTTCATATTGAGTCCGATTAGATGAACATCAAATGGATTGAGAGGTTTTTTCCAAATTATTCCATTCTCATCATTGTTCTGCTCAATGTAACAAGCGAGAACTCTATCTAATCCAATTCCGTAACTTCCCATAATTATAGGATTATCTTTTCCGTTTTCATCTAAAAACAATGCACCCAAACTGACAGAATATTTTGTACCAAGTTTAAAAATATGTCCGAGTTCAATGGCTTTAAAAACTTCAATTGATTTTGAACATTTTGGACAAGGTTCACCAGAAGCAACTAAACGCAAATCAAAATATTCAAGCTGAGGAACATCACGCTGTAAATCAATTCCGCCAAGGTGAAAATCATTTTTATTTGCACCGCTGTATAAATTATTTCCAGTCTTTAATCTTAGATCAGCAATAATTCTGTGGTTAAAATTAATTGGACCAATAGAACCTGCTTCTGCTCCGGTAATTTCTTCTAATTCATCTGGATGCGCTGGACGAACTTCTCCGCCAAGAATAGTTTGAAGTTTTGTTTCATTTACTTCATCATTTCCATTCATCAAAACTAAAATTGGATTATTGTTGTGAATATAAATTCTTGATTTTGCGGTTTCAGATTCGTCGATATTTAGAAATTTACAAAGTTCATCTATTGATTTTACATTTGGTGTACTTATTTCAAAAATTTCTTTACTAATCTCATTTCTTTCAACAGATCCAATTGTAGATGTAGAAACTTCTGCATTTGCTGCATAACCGCAGTTACTGCAATAAGCAACGTAGTCTTCACCGGCATCAGATTTAACCATAAATTCTTCAGATTTACTTCCACCCATTGCTCCGCTTGATGCACCAACAACAAAATATTTTAATCCGCATCTATCAAAAATTTTTCTATAAGCTTTATCGTGTAATTCATATGAAGCATCCAATCCTTCGTTTGTAGAATCAAACGAGTAAGCGTCTTTCATCAAAAATTGTCTTCCGCGAATTACGCCGCTTCTTGGTCTTGCTTCGTTTCTAAATTTTGTTTGAATCTGATACCAAATTTGTGGTAAATCTTTATAAGATTTTAAAACTCCCTTTGCATGAAATGTCATTATTTCTTCGTGAGTTGGAGCTAAAACATAATCTCTATTTTTAATATGAAAAAGTGTATCGCCAAAAGCTTCAACTCTATTTGTAGCTTCCCAAATTTCTTTTGGATTTAATGCAGGAAGGTGAAATTCTTGTCCGCCTATTGCATCCATTTCTTCACGAATAATTTCAGCAATTTTTTTCATTACTTTATAACCAAGCGGAAGATATGAATAAATTCCGGCTGAAAGCATTCTAACCATTCCGCTTCTTACTAATAAAATGTGACTTGTTATAACAGCGTCACTTGGATTTTCTTTTAATGTTGGAATAAATGCAGTACTGAGTCTCATAATTTTCAAGTTTTGTTAAATAATAAGGTCTAAAAATAAGAAATGAAGTCTGTAATTAAAATAGGGAAGTTTTTGAAAAGTAATATTATCTTTTAACAAAGTGAAAGTTGCCAAATATATTTTAATTGTTATTCAGAGAGTGATACGACGTGAGAATCTAATATTTTAATTTATTAATTTATCAGAAGTTACTTAATAATTAAAAAATTTGGAAAGATGGAATTCAAAGGCGAAATAATACTTTATACATCAGACAAAGATTTTCAAATTGATGTAAAACTTCAAAATTAAACTGTTTGGCTTTCTCAAAAACTAATGGCAAATCTTTTTCAAAAAGATTCGGATACTATTGGTTTACATATTAAAAACATATTTAGAGAAAATGAACTTGATGAAAAATCAACTACCGAGTATTTCTCGGTAGTTCAAAAAGAAGGAAAAAGAAATGTTGCCGGTGAAATAAAATATTATAATTTAGACGCAAAAATATCCGTTGGTTATCGGGTAAAATCAAAAAGAGGTACTCATTTTAGAATTTGGGCAAATAAAGTTCTAAAAGAATATCTTATCAAATGTTATGCATTAAATGAAAAAAAGATGAAAGAGCAAACTGAAAAAGTTAAGGAGCTTGAAAAATCTTTAGAAATTTTTAAGAGAGTTTCAGAAAATTATCATGTTGCATAGAATGATTTTCAAGGGAATTTAAATGTAATTACTGATTATACTTATGCTTTGGATATTCTGGATCAATAAGATCATCAAAATTTAGAGACAGTCAAAAGTAAGCGCAAAGGCAGTTATAAAATTAGTTATAAAAATGCTATTGATTTAATACAGAATTTACATTTAAAATTTGGCGGATCATTTCTATTTGGAAAAGAAAAAGACAAATCTTTCCAAAGTACGTTAGCAACAATTTATCAAACATTTGATGAAAAAGCTGCAAACCTATTGTACCTTGCAATTAAAAACCATTCTTTTGTTGATGGAAATAAAAGAATAGCAGCATCATTATTTTTAATGTATTTGGATAAAAATAAATATTTGTATAATCCAGATGGTGAAAAAAGAATTGCTGATAACGCGTTAGTGGCACTATGTCTTATGATAGCAGAAAGTAATCCCAAAGAAAAAGATACTATTATTAAAGTAATTATAAATTTAATTAACCATAATAATTAAATGTAGATTAAAAAAATTTTCATGGAATATTTTTTAATGAAAATACATTTTCTCATGCTGGAAGGGAACTAAAGCACTAATCAATCCTGGAATATATAATTCTTTTCGATCCATTCTTCCGTTTGTAAAATAGGAAATTGCTCCGCCTTTTTGTTTTGTATTTTCTTGCCTCATAATTTCATCCATTACAAATCCAAGTTCTTTTCTTTGCAGCAATTGTTTTGTAACAATTTCCGGTAACTCAAAATGAGCAGAAGTTCCAAACGATGTTTTTCCACTTTTGTGAATTAAACACATGCAGCCAAACGCAAACCACTTATTAAAATTTTGCTGAATACCGCCTTCAATTCCAATAAAAAATTCTGCATCAAGATTTTGTTCTAAATTAATTTTCTTCAATGCCAAAGCTCTATTTTGCGCACCCAAAAATGTTTCATCATTTATTGGCTGATCCGGAACTTGTGAAGAAACAGAAATTCCGATAACACTAATATTTTCAAAATATAATGAGAAAGCTTCTTTTACTGCATTTAATTTAACCGGATTTTCTGATCCAACGAGAATTTTCATGTTTGTAATTTTGGTTTTATGACTTGATTATTATTTAGAATATCCATTTTTCAATGGCGAGAATTCCATAATTTTTTCCGGAAATTTTGGAGAGGTAAATCCAAACTTTTTGTACAGTCCGTGTGCATCTTTTGTTCTAAGCATCCAACCTCTTAACCCTTGAAGTTCGGGAAATTCAATTATTGTTTTCATCAGCCATTTTGATAATTCTTTTCTGCGAAATTCTTTAAGAATAAAAACATCAGCCAAATAAGCAAAAGTTGTAAAGTCTGTAATTAACCTTGCAAAACCAATTTGATTTTGTTTATGATAAACTCCAAAACAAAATGAATTTTCAATAGAGTTTTTCACAATTGAAAACGGAATATTTTTTGCCCAATAAGAATTTTTTAAAAAATTATGAATTACCTCAATTTGTAATTTTTGCGAATCTGTTGAAATTAAAAATTCATCTTGCTGAAATTCTCTAATAATTATTTTCATATTTTTCTTTGGCTATTCTCCACAATCAACAAAAGGAATGCAAGGTTTTTCACCAACAACTTCTTTTAATAAATTAAAATTCTGATCTAATGCTTTAATTTTAATTTGGAAATCAAAATATTCATAAACTAAAATTGGAGAAAGAAAATCAACTTTTGCAAAATTGCCAGAATTATCAATCGGAACTTGTAGCAATTTAAAATTTTTGTCTCGATAAATTTCCATTCTTACACGATTCAGTTCATCGTAAACATATTCGATTGAAGCAAATCCAAATTTTTTATCGGGAGAAGGATTTAAATTTTTGTCAAAATATTTAACAAACTTTACATTACCATCTTTTGAGTATTCAAATGCAGTTATTGCGGAAACAAACAAATCGTCAGTTAATTTGCCATTTTTATCACAGCGCTCAATTCTAATTGGTTTGTTACTATGAAAAGAAACTTTTTCATAAATATTATTTTTAATTTCATTTTCAGAAACATCCTTTTGGGTAATAACATAAATATTATTTTGAGGTGTAACTAAATTATATTTTAATATAATTTTTTCTTTTGATGAATTACATGATGAAATTAGAAATGCTGCTAAAATAATTGTTAAAAAAAATTTTAAAATATTCATTTAGTTTCCACAAAATTCATTCAAATTTAATAAATTCAATTTAATTAGCGTAATAATATCATTTTCTTAATTGATGAAAAATTTCCGTAAGTCAATTTGTAAAAATACACACCGGAGGATAAATCCGAAGCATCGAAATTAATTTCATAATTACCCGGATTTTGTTTCTGATTTATCAGTGTTTTAATTTCTTTTCCTAAAACATTGTAAACCATTATTTTGACATTTGACATTTCACGTTTTTCGTTTTTCGGAATTGAATATTTAATTGTTGTTGTTGGATTAAACGGATTCGGATAATTTTGATACAGTTCAAATTTCTCCGGAATTATTTCATTGCTAAAATTTATTGAAGTTAATGTTTCATTATATTTTTGTTTTGCTCTAATAATTATTTCATTTAAACTTTCAAAATTATCACCAGCAGCAATTAGAAAATCAAAATTATGTTTTACATTTGGTTGTAAATTAAAAGGTCCGGTTGATATTACAAGTGAAATATCATTTGGTCCGGTTGAACTATATTTTATTCCGTTTGTAAGCGAACTCCATTTTTCTTCATCCGAAAAACCATCCCAAGAAATTGTTGGATTATTTATACCTTTATCATTCATTGCAAAAAAGTTTTTTTGTCCTTCCGATAAAACTGCAAGCCCAATATAAGTTGAAACGGGGTCAGCATTATCATCAAAAATATAACCAAAATTATTAATTGAGTCGTACTCAATAATATCATCATCATAACTTGTATCGTCAATATCAAAATCCCAATATTGACCGATGTAAAAATTATTTATTTCTTCATTTGTTTTATTTTTCATGGAATATCTAACAAACATAAAATCAGAATTCTCTTCAGAAAAAGAATATGTGTAAAACTCGGTTTCAATTCCTAAACTTTTCGGCTGAGCTAATGCATCATTAAAAACTGCATAACCTTCCTTATCTGCAAGTTCAGAATTAACATTAACTTTTATTGGTGTGATAATAGAAAAATCTAAATCTTTATCTCCGTCAGAATTTCTTGCGCTGCTCACAATTGAGTTTGAAGAAGTTCCATAAATTAATGAACTTTCGAAAATTACATTTGGTCCATCCTTATATCTTAAACCATTTCCCTTTAAGTTAGTTGGATAATCATCAAACCCAATTGAACCATTGCTTGTAAATGTGATTGATAAATTTTCACTTGTTTGAATTTCGTAAGTGGGATTTATCGAAATTGTAATCCATTCGAAATCTGCATAGTTATTATCAGTATAAGTTAATTTCAAATTTATATCAATATTTTCTTTAGCATTTTCATTTATAGAAATTGAAAAAAAATCTGAAGGAGTATTGAAATTTTGCAAAGTTGAAAGTGCTCCAATATTTCCGCCGTTTTTTTCTATTTGTAAATTTTGATTATCAGTTTCAATATTTACAGTCAAACTTGAAATTGCAGATAAATAATTTGCAAATGTCGGACTAACATTAATAGTTTCGCCGGATTCATAAATTCCATCGCCGTCTCCAATTTCAGAAAAAATTAAATTAGAAATTCTGACAGATTTTGAATTTGTATTTGTTAAGGATTTATATGCATTAATTCTTCCAGCACCTAATTGAAAATTATATAATAAATTAAGATTATCAATATTGTCACAATTTACTCTTATTTGTTCGGCAATTTGCAAAGGAGTAAAAGCAGAAAACTGATTTGCAACTAGTGCCGCAAGTCCCGCTGTAATTGGCGAAGACAGAGAAGTACCATCTGCTGAAATATAGAACGGATCATCTTGCCAAGTTGAATAAACATCAACGCCCGGCGCACAAACATCTACCTTAGTTCCGTAGTTTGACCAACTTGCTTTAATATCTGAATTATCAGTTCCGGCAACAGACAAAACTCCATTGTAATTTGCGGGATAAAAACCATCATCACTATTATCATTTCCGGCAGCGGCAACAACCAACGCACCTTTTGAAATTGCATAATCAATAACAGCTTGTGCTGCGTTCGAAAAATTATTACTTCCCCAACTGCAATTAATTATTTTGGCTCCTTTATCTGCAGCATAAACAATTCCTTCATAACCAAATGCAACCAAAGCAGTTCCGGATTCGCTTCTTATATTATCTTGGGCAGTTTTTACTGCCATCAATTTACTTTTAAAACCAATAGATGCAATTCCAATTTCATTATTTGTAACTGCGCTCGCTAATCCGGCAACCAATGTTCCATGATCAGCTCTATCTTCCTCGGGATTGTTATCTGCAATTCCAGCAGTTCCGCCAAAATCCCAACCGCGAACATCATCAATAAATCCGTTTACATCATCATCAATTCCGTTGTTATCAATTTCATCTGAATTATTCCAAATATTTGCAGAAAGATCCGGATGTTCCCAGTCAACTCCGGTATCTACAATTGCGATTATAATTTCCTCACTTCCGGTATTTACATCCCATGCTTCTTGAGCTTTTATTACATTTAAATATTGCTGAGAAGTTTGAAAAGACGGATCGTTTGGAGTCAAATCGATTTTATCTAAATAATGAGGTTCTACCCATTCAATTTCAGGTAAATTTGCTAATTCTTTCTGAACGTAATTTATATCAAATGGTGATTTTATTTTAAGTGTGTAAATGTTATTTAAAATTTTTGATGTTTCACTTTCATTGCTGGAAATTTTATATGTATTGGTTAACTCACTTTCTTGAAATTTTTGAATTACAGAATTTGAAATTTTATTTAGCGATGAACTTTCTTTAAGCTTTATGATTATTCTATCAGTAAAGTAAAATGAGTTATTTTTCTCTACAATTTTTGAATTTGCAAAACTTATGTTGGATAGAGTTATTAAGGTTATAAGTGATAAAATGAATTTTCTCATTTCAATCCTTTGATAAATATTAACCAAAAATATAATAAATAGTTTTACGTAATAAAAAACCCCGTCAATGCGGGGCATAATATATAGTTAATGAAAAATATTAAGATTTATCTAATGCTTGAGAAATATCATTTATAATATCATCCGCATTTTCAATTCCAACTGATAGACGAACCAAACCGTCTGTAATTCCGGCGGATTCTCTTGCTTCTTTTCCCATTGTTAAATGCGTCATGCTTGCCGGATGTTGTATTAAAGTTTCTACTCCGCCTAAACTAACTGCAAGTTGGCAAAGATTTACAGAATTCATTAATTTTTTTCCGGATTCAATTCCACCTTTTAATTCAAATGAGATCATTCCACCGGGAGCTTTATGCTGCTTTTGTGCAACAACAAAATTCGGAAAAGATTTTAAGCCCGGAAATCTCACCCATTCAACTTTGGGATGATTTTCTAAAAACTCTGCAATCTTCAATGCATTTTCAGAATGTTTTTGCATTCTAATAGAAAGAGTTTTTAATCCGCGATGTACAAGAAAAGAATTAAATGGATCAATAACTCCGCCAACTTGATTCAGTATTTTTCTAAAATGTTTATATGTATCTTCATCTTTAACAATAATTATTCCGGCAACTACATCAGCGTGACCATTTAAAAATTTTGTCATGCTATGTAAAACAATATCAACTCCAAACTGAAATGGCTGCTGCAAAACTGGACTCATAAAAGTATTATCAACTACAACAAGTGCATTATTTTCATGAGCAATTTTTGAAACTGTTTCAAGATCAGTAACTTCTAAAGTTGGGTTTCCGGGGGTTTCTATATAAATAATTTTCGTATTTGATTTTATTGCATCTTCAACTTTTGAAATATCTGAAGTATTTACAAATGTAACTTCAATATTAAATTTATTAAAAACTGTTGCAAGTAAGGTTGATGTTGGACCATAAACGGATTTGGAACAGACAACATGATCTCCGGTTTTTAATAAAGCTGTAAACACAGAATTTATTGCCGCCATTCCGCTTGCACAACCCAAAGCTTTATAACCGCCTTCAAGCTCAGCAACAGCGTCCTCCATTGCTTCAATTGTAGGATTAAGCATGCGAGTATAGATGTATCCTTTTTGTTCACCAGCAAATAAAGATCCGCCATGATCCGCAGATTCAAATTTAAATGTTGATGTTTGATAAATTGGTGGAACTACCGGTCCGTGTTCATATTCTTTTATTCCGGCATGAACGCATTTTGATTCAATATGTAAATTTTTATTTTTGCTCAAAATATTTACTCTTCGATATTGTCTAATTCAGTTTGTTCGTCTGTTTGTTCTCCGGTTTCATCAATTTCTTCACTAACAACTCTTGCTACATCCGCAATTGAATCACCATCTTTTAGATTAATCAATTTAACGCCTTGTGTTGCTCTTCCCATAACTCTAAGATTTTTAACAGCTTGTCTAATCACCATTCCGCCATTTGTAATTATTACTAATTCATCATTATCGTTAACTTCTTTGATAGAAATTAGATTTCCGGTTTTTTCTCCAGTTCGTACTGTAATAATTCCTTTTCCGCCGCGTTTTGTAATTCTATAATCGTCAATATTACTTCTTTTTCCAAATCCTTTGTCTGTTACAACTAATAAAGATGTATTTGTGCGAACAACTATTACTCCAATTACTTGATCACCTGCACCCAATCTAATTCCTCTTACTCCGGTTGCGGTTCTTCCCATATCTCTAACATCGGATTCATTAAAACGAATTGCCAAACCTTTCTTTGTACCGATTACTAAATCATTATTACCATCAGTTAATTTCACTTCAATTAATTCATCACCTTTTAATACGTTTATTGCATTTATTCCGCCTTTGCGAACATTTGCATAAGCAGAAAGAACAGTCTTTTTAACAGTTCCGTGTTTTGTTGCCATTACCACAAATTTATCTTCAGCGAAATCTTTAACAGTAACAAATGCAGTTATCTTTTCATCTTTTTCTTTCTCAACTAAATTTTGCAAAGATCTTCCACGCGATGCTCTTCCGCCTTCCGGCACTTCATGAACTTTCTTCCAATAACACTTTCCTTGATCAGTAAAGAACATGATATAATGATGCGTTGATGCAATAAACATATGCTCAATAAAATCTTCATCTTTTGTTCCGGCACCGGTAACACCTCTTCCGCCGCGACCTTGTTTTCTATATCCGCTTACTGGGAATCTTTTTATAAATCCGGAGTGGGAAATTGTAACAACAACATCTTCTTCGGCTATTATATCTTCAAGTGAAAATTCTTTAAAATCTCTAATTATTTCTGTTCTTCGTTTATCGCCGTATCTTTCTTTAATTGCAAGCAACTCTTCTTTAATAATTGTATTTCTTTTTCTTTCACTCTCAAGAATACCTTGTAGTCTTTCAATCAATTTAATTGTTTCTTTATATTCATCTTCAATTTTCTTTCTTTCAAGTCCGGTTAATCTCTGCAAACGCATATCCAGTATGGCTTTTGCCTGGATTTCACTTAATTTGAATTTTTTTATCAAATTAGTTTTTGCGGTTTCAACATCCTTAGACTTTTTAATTGTTTCTATTACTTCATCAATATTATCTAAAGCGATTATGTAGCCTTCTAAAATATGAGCTCTTCTTTCGGCGGCATCTAATTCATACTGGGTTCTTCTTATTAAAACAATCATTCTATGAGCAAGAAAATGCTCCATGGTTTCGCGTAAAGTTAAAACCTTTGGAGCCCCATTAACCAAAGCAAGCATTATCACGCCGAAAGTAACTTGCATTTGTGTGTGCTTAAAAAGTTGGTTAATTATTACATCGGGTTGAGACCCCCTTTTTGTTTCAATTACAACTCTCATTCCGTCTCTATCGGATTCATCACGAATATTTGAGATATCGCTAATTTTATCATCTCTAACTAACTCAGCAATTTTTTCAATTAGATTTGCTTTATTCACTTGATATGGAAGTTCAGTAATAATTATACTTTCTCTTTCATTCTTGTGGGTTTCAACATTAGCTTTTGCACGAATAATAATTTTTCCTCGTCCGGTTGTATAAGCATCTCTAACACCTTCATAGCCAAAAATTATTCCGCCGGTTGGAAAATCTGGCGCAGTTACATATTTAATTAATTCTTCATTTGTAATTGCCGGTTTTTCAATCATTGCAATTAATCCATCAACAACTTCTGTTAAGTTGTGAGGAGGAATATTTGTTGCCATACCAACTGCAATTCCGCTAGCACCATTTATTAAAAGGTTTGGTAAATAAGAAGGCATTACCGTTGGCTCTTGCAAAGATTCATCAAAGTTTGATGTAAATTCAACTGTGTTTTTATCAAGATCTTTTAATATTTCTTCGGATATTCTAGCCAAGCGGGCTTCAGTATAACGCATTGCTGCGGGTGAGTCACCATCAATAGAACCAAAGTTTCCTTGTCCGTCAACAAGTGGATATCGAAGAGAAAATTCTTGTACCATTCTCACCATACTTAAGTACACTGCAGAATCTCCATGCGGATGATACTTACCAAGGACTTCTCCAACTATTCTAGCAGATTTTTTATACGGCTTATTATATGCCACACCTAATTCGTGCATTCCAAATAAAACTCTTCTGTGAACTGGTTTTAATCCATCTCTAACATCAGGCAATGCTCTGGCAACTATTACAGACATTGCATAATCTATATAAGAGGATTTCATTTCATCTTCTAAAGCAACGGGTAAAACTTTTTCAAAAATTGTAGTCATGTTTCAACACTTATTTTGTTAAAAAATTATATGTCTAAATTTGCATATTTTGCATGTTTCTCAATAAAAGCTCTTCTTGGTTCAACAACATCGCCCATTAGAGTTTCAAATATTTTATCGGCGGCTGCCGCACTTTCTAAATTCACTTGTAATATTGTTCTTGTTTCCGGGTTCATTGTTGTTGACCATAATTGTTCCGGATTCATTTCTCCCAAACCTTTATATCTAGAAATATTTACACCTTTCGGCAAATTACTATCACCTTCGTCACTCTCAATATTTTTTGAAGAACCATTTCCGCCCATTCTTGCTAAAATTTTATCTCTTTCTTGATCATCATAGGCGTAAATTTCTTCTTTACCTTTTTTGATTTTATATAATGGAGGTTGGGCAATATAAACGTGTCCGGAAGTGATTAAATCTTTCATCTGTCTGTAAAAGAATGTGAGCAAAAGGGTTCTGATATGGCTTCCATCAACATCAGCATCGGTCATTATTATTATTTTACCATATCTTGCTTTTTCAGTATTAAAATCAGCTCCAATTCCAGCACCAATTGCGGTAACCATTGTTTTTATTTCATCATTTTCAAGAACTTTATTAATTTTTGCTTTTTCAACATTTAGAATTTTTCCTTTAATAGGAAGAATCGCTTGAAATCTTCTATCTCTTCCTTGTTTAGCCGAACCGCCCGCAGAATCTCCCTCAACTATATATATTTCACAATGTTCTGGATCTTTAATTGAGCAATCGGCAAGTTTTCCCGGCAGATGCATTGAATCCAAAGCACTTTTTCTTCTTACTAAATCTCTTGCTTTTCTTGCAGCTTCACGAGCTTCGGCAGCTCTTAAACATTTATCAATTATTTTTCTTCCTACGGCTGGATTTTCTTCAAGATAATCGGCAAGTTTTTCTCCAACAATTGATTCAACAATTGATTTAACTTCACTATTTCCAAGTTTGGTTTTTGTTTGTCCTTCGAATTGAGGTTCCATAACTTTTATTGAAATTACTGCTGTTAATCCTTCTCTAAAATCATCTCCGGTTAAAGTAATTTTACTGTTTTCTTTAATCAGTTTATTCTTTGTAGCATAATTGTTAAAAGTTCTTGTGAGAGCAGTTTTAAATCCAACAAGATGAGTTCCACCTTCATGAGTATTGATATTATTTACATAAGTATGAATATTATCAGAATAAGCATCACTATATTCAAATGCTATTTCAACCGGTGTATTTTCTTTTTCACCTTCTATATAAACTGTTTTATGAAGCGGTTCTCTTGTTTCATCAAGATATTTTACAAACTCAATTATTCCGCCTTTGTAATGATATGTTTCTTCCTCTTTTTCAGCTTCATCAGTAATTTTTATTGTAACATTTTTATTTAGGAATGCCAATTCTTTCATTCTTTCTGTAAGAATTTCAAATTGAAATTTTGTTGTCTTAAAAATCTCATGATCAGGCATAAAAGTTACTTTTGTTCCCGATTCTTTTTTATTACTTTTTCCAATTTCTTTTACGTCTGATTTTGGAGCTCCTCTTTCATATTCTTGGAAGTAAATTATCCCATCGCGACGAACTTCAACTTTTAACCATTCGGAAAGTGCGTTTACAACAGAAACACCAACTCCGTGTAATCCGCCGGAAACCTTATAGCTGTCTTTATCAAACTTTCCCCCGGCATGAAGAACGGTCATAACAACTTCTAATGCAGATTTTTTTTCCACTGGATGCAAATCAATCGGAATTCCACGACCAAAATCTTCAACACTAACACTTCCGTCTTTATTTATAATTACTATAATAGTATCGTTGTAACCGGCTAAAGCTTCATCAATACTATTATCTACAACTTCATTTACTAAATGATGTAAACCCCTAACGCCAATATCGCCAATATACATTGCGGGTCTTTTTCTAACTGCTTCTAAACCTTTTAGAACATTGATATTACTTGCGGTATAATTTTTTTGTGCTGTTTCTTTTGTCACGGATAATCCTACTTTATTAAAATTTTATATCAGTTATTATTTTTTCTTTGAAGTAATTATTTATTTTTTCAACCATTAATTTTCTATTAAGGAAAAGTTCATTTTTCAAAACAGAATTTTCTGCTTTCAATAACAAAATATTTTTCTTTACACTTTTTACAGAAACCGTTTTTTTAAATTCTGGAAATATTAAATAAAATTTATCTATAACTTCATTTTCCTTTGCAGATTTTCTGAATTTTTCAAACGTACTTTCGTTGTTAATTACATCTGTTATACTTCTAAATGAATTAAGCATAAACTGCCTCACCATTATTTATGCTAATAATTTTATCGTCATTAGAAACATTTAAATTTTCTAATTTAGAAAAATCAGTCATTGTGATAAATGCTTGTCCAATACTTTTTAAGTAACTGCTAATTTTTTTTGCACGGAAAGAATCAAGTTCCCCAAATACATCATCCATCAAAAATATTGGAGTAATTTTTAATTTACCTTTTAAGTAAAAAAATTGACTAAATCTTAAAGCGATTTGAAAAGTTTTATGCTGACCTTGAGAGCCAAATTTTTTTAATTCAAGTCCATCAATAAAAAAATCAAAATCATCAATATGAGGACCAACCAAATTTCTAGCTTTTTTTAACTCCTCATTTTTCAATTCATTAATTTTAATTTGAAATAAATTTTCCACATTTTCAATTTCTGTTGAAAAAGAAATATATTTTATTTTCGGAAATTCTTTTTTCCCCATAATAAATTCATAGGGTTTTTGAATATATTCATTGAACTCATTTAGGAAACTTAATCGGTGTTTAATAACTTCAGAACCAATTTTAACCAAAGAAAAAGTCCACGCTTCTAACTGATCAAATAATTCGGTTGAGTTAAATTCTCTGATTTTTGAAAGCAATGTTGATCTGTTGCGAAGTATTTTATTATAATCTAGTAAGAGCTTTAAATAAGTTTCACTTGATTGAGCAATAATTGAATCTACAAACCTCCTTCTTTCTGATGGCGCACCTTGCGTAATTGCGTGATCAGATTGTAATAAAGCAACTACCGGAAATTTTCCAATTAAGGATGCGGCACGGTAAACTTGCTTATCATCTAAAAAAACATTTTTCTTTTTAACGGATTCATCAAAAAATATTCTCACTTTATTTGTAGAATATTCAGAAAAGATTCCGTTAATTTCAAAAAAGTTTTCGTTAAAATTTAGAGCATCAATATCAGAATTTTGATTCAAATTTTTTGTTGTACATAAATAATAAATTGCTTCTAATAGTGATGTTTTTCCTTGTCCATTTCCCCCAACAACAAAGTTGAGGTTATTTGAAAATTCTAAATTCGTAAGCTTATGTAATCTAAAATTTTTCAGTTCAATAGATTTCAAAATCATAATTAATTATTTAAACGAACCGGCATGAGCAACATCATTAGCTCATAATTTTCTTTTTCTTCAATTGGCAAAATAATTACTGCTTTTGTTGCCGAGTGTAATTTGAAAATAATTTTCTTTTCTGAGCCAAGGTGACTTAAAACATCGTTTACATAAGATGAATTAAAGCCGATATCAAGTATGTCGCCTTTGTATTTACAAATTAAATTTTCAGTTCCGGAAGCGCCCAAATCCAAATCTTCTGCCGAAACTTCCAAATTATTTTCTTTGATTGAAAATTTAACTCGTCTCGTATTTGATGTTGAAAATAACATCATTCTCTTAATTACATTGTGCAATTCTTTTGTTTCGATTTCTAAAGCAAATTCATTTTCTAAAGGAATTACACTCGAATAATCGGGATATTTTTGTTTGATTAATCTCGAAATTAATTCATATTCATTTAGTTTAAACGACATGTGGCTTTTGCTAAAATAAACTTTTACATCTTTTTCGTCTAAAATTTTAAGAAGAACAGAAACCGCTCTTTCCGGCAAAACATATTGCGAATTGATTGGAATTTTAACATTCTTGTAGAGCAAATTTACAAGTCGGTGACCATCTGTTGTAACAAATCTTAATCCATCTTCTGTAAATTGAAACAAAGTTCCCATCATAGCTGGGCGCATTTCTTCTTTACTCATTGCAAAAGATGTTTTTTCAAATGCAAATCTCAGATCGCTGCCGTTCATTGAAATTTCATTAAGTTCTTCCTTGTCTAAAGTGTCATTTGGAAAATCCGGAATTTCCGGAAATTCATCATGACTCAAATAACTTAAATTATATTTTCCTTGATCCGTTAAAAGATTAACTTTTCCATTTGATAAAATTTCAAAACGGATTGTAGTATCATTCAGTGATTTTATAACATCGTATAAAAGTTTAGCCGGTAAAAGTAATTTTGTGTTTTCATCAGAAACAATTTTTAATGATGATTTAAGAGAAATTTCCAGATCAGTTGCGTAAACCGTAAGTTGACCGTCTTTAATTTCAAAAAGAAAATTCTCTAAAATTGGCATTGGTGTTCTGGTTGGTACTGCCGGAATAATTTTAGAGAGCAGTTTTTCCAATTCTTTACTATTTACCTTAAACTCCATAAAATTCCTCAAATTTGAAAAGTTTTTTAATATTGAAATATACCAAGATTATGCATAATTTACAATTATTTCACTTTAAGTAAAACAAGCTAAATGTTTAATTTTTATTGATTATTTTAGATGTGAATTGAATAAAACAATCAAAAGCTTTATTGAAAACCAAGTCTATACAGAAGTTAAGACCTTAAATAACAATTAGTTAAGAATATTTAGATGATTTTAAAAAAATTGTTTATTTATCTGAATTTATTTAACTTTGTGTTCTTTGTAATTTAGAGGTAATAAAAGATGAAAAGAACATATCAGCCGAGCAATAGAAAACGAAAAAATAAGCATGGTTTTAGAGCAAGAATGGCTTCTAAAAACGGAAGAAAAGTTCTTGCCAGCAGAAGAGCAAAGGGCAGAAAAAAATTAACAGTTAGTGATGAATTTTAGTTTTGAAGAAATATTCTTTTTCTAAAGAAGAAAGATTAAGGCAAAATAAAGATTTTCAAAAAGTTTACTTAAACGGAAAACTTTTAAATTCATCGCAAAATAAATTAAAAGTTAATTACTATTTTGAAAGCAGCGTTAATGAAAGTGGTATTAAAGCTGCTTTTGTAGTTTCTAAGAAGTTTGGAAATGCAGTTTGGAGAAATAGACTTAAAAGAATTCTTAGAGCAACTTATAGAATTAGTAAGTTGGAATTTGTTGAATACTGTGTAGTTAATAATTTTTTACTTTATTTAATTTTCTCCCCTAAAACTATAAATCAAAAAGAGAATAAAAGTTTAAGTCAAAATTTTATTATAGATGATTTTGTTGATTTGTTGCAGAAAGTTAAAACTAAATTAGAAAAACATGCGTAATGCATTTATATATTTAATTAAATTTTATCAGAAAGTAATTTCACCAATGTTTCCGCCGTCTTGCAGATTTTATCCAAGCTGTTCAAATTATGCAATTGATTCATTTAATAAATATGGTGTATTCAAAGGCAGCGTAAAAGCAATTTGGCGAATTTTAAGATGTAATCCTTTTAACAAAGGCGGATACGATCCCGCTTAATTTATAAATTTTTGGTACTAATTTTATGGATAAACAATCAACATTAGCATTTATTTTAATTGGAGTTATTTTAGTTTTTTGGCTATATCATAACTCACCGCAACCGCCGGTAAATCAACCTAAAACAGCAGACAGCACAAATGTTGCTGTAAAAAAAGATAGCGTTAAATTAGAAAATAAAGCTGTCATCGAAGCTAAAGAAAGCGAAAAATTAATTCCCCCATCAAATTTTAACCAACCTGTTAAACAAGAAAAAACGATTACAATAGAAACAGATTTAGCATTAATAGAACTTACTTCTAAAGGCGGAAGATTAAAGAAATTTTACTTAAAAAATTACGAAACTTGGTATTATGATAAAATTGATACTTCTGATTTTCATAACCGATACGTTCAATTAATAAATTATTCTAAAGACGGCGGAGATTTTAATGTTGTTTTTGTTACAAAAGAAGGACAATTAGTAAATACTAAAAATCTGGATTTTGATTCCGATAAAAACGAATCACACTATAAAGTTAAAGAAGGTGATTCATTATCACTTAGCTTTACTTTTAATGTTGAAGGAAATAAAAGTTTAGTTAAACAATTCACTTTTTACGGAAAAGATTATAATTCAAAAGTTCAAATAATTCTTAATAATCTTGATGAAGTAATTAGCAGTTATAGATATGATTTAGAATGGTCAAACGGAATTAATTTTGTCGAACAAAACTCTGTTGACGAAGCAAACTTTTCCAGTGCATCTGCTTTTTCCGGTGATGAAAAAGTTGTAATTGATGCTTCTTCGGTTGATGAACCAGTTGAAAAAGTAATAAACGGAAAAATTGATTGGATAGGAATTAAAAATAAATACTTTACTGTAATTCTATCACCGCAAAATCCAAGTAATGACGGCGGTGCAGATTTTAAAGGTGAACATGTTCTAACTCAATTTGGTAATAGAGAATATTATTCAGCAAGTTTGAGAATTCCGTTTAACAATCAGAAATTACAGAAAGATAGTTTTAGATTATATATTGGTCCGCTTGAATATGATATTCTAAAAGAAAATAACAATAATTATCAAGCAATTTATGATTTTGGAAGTTTCTTTGGATTATCATTTATTACTCGGCCAATTTCTGAATATTTATTACTTCCGTTATTTAAATTTTTACACAATTTTATTCCAAACTACGGCTGGGTAATTATTGTATTTACAATAATTCTTAAAATTGGTTTATCGCCACTCACGCGGCAAAGTTATAAGTCGATGAAGAAAATGTCTCAGCTTCAACCCAAAATTGCTGAGTTAAAAGAAAAGTTTAAAGGCGATCAGCAGAAAATTCAAAAAGAAACAATGAAATTATATTCCACATATGGAATAAATCCTGCTGGCGGTTGTTTACCAATGCTTCTTCAAATGCCAATTCTTTTTGCTTTGTTTACTTTTTTTAATGTTGCAATTGAATTAAGACACGAACCATTTTTATGGTGGATAACAAACCTCTCTTCACCGGATGTTATTTATAGACTACCATTTAAAATTCCTTTATTTGGAATTGATATTATAACTGGATTAGCTCCGCTTCTTGGTATTACAATGTTTTTCTCGCAGAAAATGACTGTAAAAGATCCCGCTCAAAAAGCGATGGTTTATTTAATGCCGGTAATGATGATTTTTATTTTTATGCCATTGTCTTCTGGATTGAACTTATATTATTTTATGTTTAATTTGCTGTCAATCGGGCAGCAGTATTATATAAATCACAAACAAGGTGAAGAGCTTGTTCCAGTTGAAAATCCAAAAAAGAAAACTGGATTTATGCAAAGAATGATGGAAGCTGCCGAAAAGCAGCAAAAAACTCAAAAACAAATTGGTAAAAAAAAGTAAGTATAGAGTTGTAAATTTTTTATAGAAAAAATTAAAAACTAATTTTGATGAAAGCTTTATTTCATAAGCTGTTATTACTTTTTTTTTGTCTTCCTAAAATTATCTTTCCTCAAGAAACATTAGAACTTAAACTTTTATTTAAGGAAAAAAAATTACCATTCGGAATTACAAAACTAGTTCCTCAAGATAAACCGGAAGTAAGTTTGGTTTTAAGCGGCGGCGGATCAAGAGCAATTTCCCACATTGGAGTTTTAAGAGCATTAGATGAATTAGAAATTCCAATAGATGATATTGTTGGAACAAGCATGGGAAGTGTAATTGGCGGACTTTATTCTGCCGGTTATTCAATTGAAGAAATGGATTCCATTGTAAAAGCAACAAACTGGGACGAGTTTTTTTCCTTAATAGATGCAGATAGAAGAAATTTGTTTGTCGATCAAAAAATCACCGAAGATAAATCTTTGCTGACTTTAAGACTTAACGGATTAAAACCATCAATTCCAACTTCAATTAATACCGGAAAAAAAATCAGCAATTTTTTAACAAGTTTAACTTTAAATGCACCAATCAATCATTCAGAATCATTTGATAATTTGCTATATAAATTCAGAGCAGTAAGCACTGATTTAGTAAGTGGAAAAAGAACAGTATTAAAAGATGGATTGCTTAGTGAAGCAATGAGAGCCAGTTCCAGCGTTTCCTTTTTGCTTCCGCCGGTTAAAAGAGATTCACTTATTTTAGTTGATGGAGGATTGGTAGATAATCTGCCAATTAAAACTGCTCAGGAATTAAATCCGGATTTTATTATTGCTTCCGATGCAACAAGTTCTTTAAGAAATAAAGACGAACTTGAATTTCCGTGGGAAATTGCTGATCAACTGGTGTCTATTCCTTCTAGAATAATTTGGGAAGAAAATATTTCCAAAGCCAATATTCTTATTAAGCAAAGTCTTAAAAAAAGAAAAAATGATAATTTTGAAAATCTTGATGAAATTATTAATTCCGGTTACGATTCAGCAAAATATTTATTGCTAAATACTAAAAGTGAGTTAGCACAAATCTTCAAACAAAAAATATCTAAAAATGAAAAATATTTTAGCAACATAACCCTTCCGAAAAATGCTAATATTTTAGAGAAAGAAATTTTTGAAAAATACAAAGGGAAAGATTCATTTAGCAAAACAGATATTTTACTCGATCTTTATAAATTTTATGAAAGAGGAATTTTTAATAACATAATTGGTTCTGCAACAACTAGTGATTCTTCAACAATAATTAATGTTAATTATCAAACAAATCAAAAAATAAAAAATGTTGAATTAATAGGTTTAACACAAATTCCCGTTGAAAACGCTCTTAAAAATTTTGACAATATTTTAAATAAACCATACTCTGCAGATGAAATTGTTAATTCAATTTTAGAATTAATTAGGCAGTACAGAAAAATGGGATACGTATTAGCCACAATTGATTTGGTTTATTTCAG
>JBGSKB010000089.1:0-11070 GCA_041741395.1 Melioribacteraceae bacterium | reverse complement strand
GGTAATTTCGAATTCAAAAAAGAAAATGTTGATCCGGATTTTGCATTTATTTATAAAGATTCAATTATATCAGGTGAAAATTTTACTCCAAAATGGAATCAAGTTGATGGAACACAAGCTGCATGCGGAACTTGTCATCTTCTTCCCCCAAGAGGACATTTATTAGAAGGTTCTGATCCAAATGCTGAAACTTGTGCAAGTAATAATTGTCATCCTTCTGCTTTTAACGAAGATGGAACATTAAATAAATTTACACATGCAGACGGTGAAAAGAATTTGAATTAGATATAAAATTTATAAGTTCATATTTGAAAAGGCATTCATTTGAATGCCTTTTTTGTTTTTATTCGCTAAATCTCTAATAACAATGGAACAAATTTTTCACAATAAATATTCAGAAGAATTGAGTAATTTTACTGCAAATAAAATGTAACTAATATAATAATTAACGAATTTCAGATAATCGAAAAATATGATTGATACAATTCATTCTGTAAATATTATTCTTCCCCTTCTCTATTTTTCAACTTTTTGTATTTATCTTTATGATTTTATTAAGGATGAAAGTAAAGTTCACAATGCGAAAAGAATATTTTTATTCATTACTCTTTCACTTCATATACTTTATTTAATTTTGCGGACAATTGAGTTTAATCATCCTCCGATTACAAATAAATTTGAAATATTTACTGTCTTAGCTTTCTGTCTTGGATTTTCCTATTTCTTATTGGAATTATTAACAGATATAAGAGGAACTGGATCATTCATAATTTTCTTCTCACTAATTTTTCAATTAATCTCAACAATTTTTATAAGTGATTTAATTGAGGTTAAAGAAGTTTTAAGAAATAAACTTCTCGGAATTCATGTTGTGAGTGCATTAGGCGGCTACTCGGGATTTACAATTGCGGCAGTTTATGGCATGTTATTTTTTATGCTCTATAAGGATATAAAATTTAATAGATATGGTTTAATATTTAAAAGACTTCCGAGTTTGGAAATTTTGGAAAAATTAAATTTTTATTCCGTAGTTATTGGATTTATTCTTCTCACAATATCAATGTTAATTGGATTTATTTGGCTGCCAATTGCATTTCCCGACATTAGTTACCTTGATCCAAAATTAATTTCTGTTAGTATTGTATGGCTTGTATTTGGAATTGGAATTCTCACAAAATTGATCGCAAAATGGTATGGTAAAAAAGTTATTTTATTTTCATTAATTGGTTTTGTGATTGCAATACTTTCATTATTAGTTTCAAGTGTTTTTGCCGAAAGTTTTCATTCGTTTTATTAATAATTTTTGCAGTTTACTTTTTTATGAATTTGATTGGTATTTCCATAAATCATAGAACATCTTCAATTGAACAAAGAGAAGCTGTTCATTTAAGTATTGAAGAACAGCAACAGTTTATTTCATTACTTAAAAACAATTTGTTAAAAGAAGGATTTGTTCTATCCACTTGTAACAGAACTGAAATTTTTGGCATTCCAAAAAATCATCAAGTTCATCAAAATTTGCTTTTTAATGAATTGGTAACTTTTAAAAATGTGGAAAATCTAAAATTTGAAAATGTGGAAAGTTATGATTCAGAAAATGCACTCAGACATATTGCTAAGGTTGCTTCGGGAATTGACTCGTTAATTATTGGCGATAGTCAAATTTTAAGTCAATGCAAAGAAAGTTTCCGGCTTTCGGTTGATGAAGATTTTTCAAACACAACCACTCGTAAATTATTTGATGTTGCTGTAAGAATAGGCAAACGTGCAATTAAAGAAACATTAATTTCTCAAGGTGCAGTTACAGTCAGTTATGCTGCAATTCAAGTAATAGAAAAAATATTTGCAAATCTTGATAAAAAAGAAGCACTAATAATTGGTGCGGGTGAAACAAGTGAATTAGCAGCAATTCATTTAAACAGCAGAAATATTGGAAAAATTACAATTACAAATAGAACGGAAGAAAAAGCTGGCAAGTTAGCAAAAAAAGTTTCCGGTTTAACAATTAAATTTGAAGATTTTAAAAAACATCTTCACAAATTTGATATTATAATTAGTGCAACAAGTTCAAAAGATTTTATTGTTTCATATGAAGAAATAAAATCAGCAATTCACTTGCGTAAGGGAACGCCAATATTTATAATGGATATTGCAATTCCGCGAGATATTGATCCAAAAGTAAAAAATATTGATAACGTATTTTACAATGATATTGATTCTTTAAATATCATCGTAGATCAAAATCTACAAAAACGAAAACATGAAATTCCTAAAGTTCAAAATATTATAAATGAAGAAATTGACGGATTTTATAGTTGGTACAATACTTTAGGAATTGTTCCAACAATTAAATCGCTTCGTTCTTTTTTTGAATCAATCGAATTAGATGAACTGAATAAAATAAAAAATAAAGTTTCAGATGAAGATTTTATGAAATTAGAAGAAATGACAAAAAGATTGGTTGGTAGAATTTTACACAATCCAACGAAAAAATTAAGAGAGCTTGCAGAAAATAATGATGAGTTGGATAAAACAAATATTCATACAAGTGTTTTAAATTTTTTATTTGATTTGGATGATTTTTCATCAAACGGAAAAAAGGAAATTGAATAATTGGAAAAGCAAAAATTAATTCTTGGTTCACGCGGTAGCGATTTAGCTTTATGGCAAGCCAAATTTGTTAAGAAAGAATTAGAAAAGAAAAACAAGAATCTTGAAGTTGAAATAAAAATTATAAATACAAAAGGTGATAAAATTCTTGATGTTGCACTTTCCAAAATTGGTGATAAAGGTTTATTCACAAAAGAATTAGAAATAAAATTATTAAATAATGAAATTGATATTGCTGTTCACAGTTTAAAAGATTTGCAAACGGAAATTCCAAAAGGATTAAAACTTGCCGCTGTTACAAAACGCCACGATGTTGAAGATGTTTTGATTTCCAAAAAGAAAAAAGAAACAATTTTTACACTTAAAGAAAACGCAACTGTCGCAACCGGTTCTTTAAGAAGAAGAAGTCAATTAAAACATTTGAGACCTGATATAAATATTGTTGAATTACGTGGAAATGTTCCAACAAGAATTAATAAATTTTTGGAATCAAATTGGGATGCAATAATTTTAGCTCGCGCCGGTGTTGAAAGATTAAAATTGCAAAAACATATTTCTTCAATAATTCCGATTGACCAAATTTTACCGGCTGTGGGACAAGGTGCACTCGGAATTGAAATTAATGAAAAAAATAAATTTGCAGAAAATATTGTTAAATCAATTCATGATGAAAATACATATTGCGCAGTAATTGCAGAACGTTCTTTGCTCAAAAAATTAGAGGGCGGATGTCAAGTTCCAATCGGCGCTTTTGCAGAAGTTAAAAGTAATGGTTTATATTTAGAAGGACTCGTAGCTTCTTTAGATGGTTCAATTTCTTTCAGAAAAAAAATTAAAGGAAAAAAATCTGAAGCTGAAAAATTGGGAAATCTTCTTGCAAATGATTTGTTAAAAGCCGGTGCTAAAAAGATTTTAAGTGAAATTAACGAAATTAGATAATTGAGTTTGCCTTTAGAAAATATTAAAATTGTTCTTACTCGATCTGAAACACAATCGCAGAAAGATATTTTAGAGTTAGAAAAGTTGGGTGCAAAAGTTTTAAGTTTTTCAACAATAATTATTTCCAAACTTGATGATTATTCAGGAACAGATAAAATTCTTAAAAATGTAAATGATTTTGATTATATAATTTTTTCATCAACAAATTCTGTGGAATATTTTATTCAAAGAATTTCTGAATTACAAATTCAAATTAATTTTGATAAAATTAAGATTGTTGCAATTGGGAAAGGAACAGAAAAATTATTAAGTGATTCTAAAATTAAAATCGATTTTATTCCGACAAAATTTAGTGCAAAAGATTTATTAAGTGAAATTTCAGTTTTGGAAATTGTGAATAAAAATATTCTAATTCCCGGCTCCACAATAATGAGAAATGAATTGTACTATGGATTGTTAAATCTTAATGCAAATGTTACAAAGTGTGAAGTTTATCAAAATATAATTCCAAAGAAAAGTGAAATAAATATTAGTGAGTTAGAAAATTTTAATTCAGATTTATTTGTGTTTACAAGTCCATCAACATTTAGTAATTTTTTAGAAATATTAGAAATTGAAAATCCAAAAAATTATTTTGCCGGAAAAACAATTGCTGTAATTGGTCCAACAACCAGACAAACATTGATTGATAAAGGAATTGAACCTAATATATTTCCGCATAATTATGATATGAAAAATTTAATTGAAGAAATTTTAAGTTATTACAAAAACTAAAGGAGGAATTTTGACGAAATTAATAAATGATCTATTTCTTAGAGCATGCAGAAGAGAAAAAGTTGAACGAACACCAATCTGGATAATGCGTCAAGCCGGTAGATATTTGCCGGAATATAGAGCTGTTAGAGCTAAAGCAGATTTTTTAACAATGTGCAAAACTCCGGAATTAGCCGCAGAAGTTACAATTCAACCGATTGATATTTTAGGCGTTGATGCAGCAATAATTTTTTCTGATCTTTTAGTAATTCCAGAAGCAATGGGAATGGAATTAATTATGCACGAAGGAAAAGGACCAATCTTCCCTTCTCCAATTCAAACAGAAAGTGATTTTGAAAAATTGAAAATTATTGACCCAACAAAAGAATTAAAATATGTTTTAGATGCTGTTTCACTTACGAAAAAAGAATTAAACGGAAGAATTCCGTTAATCGGATTCAGCGGTTCGCCTTGGACTTTATTAACTTATATGGTTGAAGGCGGTGGTTCAAAAAGTTTTTCAAAGATTAAAAAATTAATTTTTATAAATCCTAAACTTGCTCATAAATTATTAGAAAAACTTTCAATCGTTATCGCAGAATATTTATCGGCAAAGATTAATGCCGGAGCAAATGCTGTTCAGATTTTTGATACTTGGGCGGGAATTTTATCTCAATCAGATTTCGATGAATTTGTTTTTCCATACATCACAAAAATAATTGCAAATATTAAACGAACAAATGAACCCGTAATTTATTTCCCGAAAGGTGTTCATTATAATTTGGATAAATTGGCAAATTGCGGAGCAGATGTTTTAGGATTTGATTGGACTATGAATTTAGGAGAAGTTAGAAAAATAGTAAATGATAAAGTAGCGCTTCAAGGAAATTTAGATCCAACTGTTTTGTATGCAAACAAAGATAAAATAAAATTAGAAGCAGAAAAAGTTATGCAATCGTATGGAAATGGAAATGGACATATTTTTAATTTAGGTCATGGAATTTTACCGGATATTTCTCCCGAAAATGCAAAAGCTTTGGTAAGAATTGTAAAAGAAGAAAGTGTGAAATATCACTTATAGAGGCAAAAATGTTTGATATAAATTTAGATTTGGTTAGAAAGTATGATCGTCCCGGACCAAGATACACAAGCTATCCAACGGCTCCGCAGTTTAATGATAATTTCACTCACGCTAATTTTCTTGATGAAATAATTCGTACAAATAATTTAGAAAATCCTGCTGATCTTTCATTGTATTTTCATATTCCCTATTGCGATACGCTTTGTTATTTCTGCGGATGCAATATGATAATTTCCAGAAACAGAGAAAGAATTAATAAATATATAAATTATCTAAAAAATGAAATTGATTTACTTCGCACGTATTTGAAACCGGAAAGAAAAGTTGCCCAAATTCATTGGGGCGGCGGAACTCCGACTCATCTTTTTCCAAATGAAATTAAGGAATTAATTTCTTACATAAATGAAAATTTTAATTTTGTCGAAAAACCGGAAAATGGTTGTGAGATTGATCCTCGCGAATTGACTTACGAACATCTTGTTGCTTTGCGTGAAGGCGGATTTAATAGAATCAGTATGGGTGTTCAAGATTTTAATGAAAAAGTTCAGAAAGCAGTAAACCGAATTCAACCGGAAAGCTTGACAAGACAAGTTGTTGATTGGATTAGAGAATTAGAATTTGACAGTATAAATCTTGATTTAATATACGGACTTCCCTTTCAAACAGTTATGGAATTTGAAAAAACTGTTGACAGCATTATTGATATTTCTCCGGATAGAATTGCGCTTTTTAATTATGCACATGTTCCTTGGATGAAAAAACATATGGAATTAATTAAACCCGAAGACTTGCCAACTCCGGAAGAAAAATTGCATATCTTAAAAATGTCTGCTGCAAAACTTACTGAAGCTGGTTATATATTTATTGGAATGGATCATTTTGCAAAACCGAACGATGAACTTTCTATTGCTCTGAAAGAAAAGAAATTATACAGAAATTTTCAAGGTTACAGCACAAATGCCGGAACTGATTTGTACGCTTTGGGAATTACAAGTATCAGTCAGTTTGGGAATATTTACGCGCAAAATTTTAAAACAGAAAAAGAATATTTTTCAGCATTAGATGATGGAATTTTCCCCATTGCAAAAGGTTATGCAATGAGTGAGGATGATAAAATTCGGAAAGAAGTAATTATGAAAATTATGTGCGATTTTGAATTAGATTTTGCTAAAATAGAAAATAAATTCGGAATTAATTTTGATGAATATTTTAAATTTGGTTTGTCAAATTTAACTGAATTGATTGAAGATAAATTAATAAAACTGGCAAATAGAAAAATTACAGTTTCCGAAATGGGAAGATTATTAATTAGAAATGTTGCTATAAATTTTGATGGATTTATAGAACGTAAAACAGATACAGCTAAATATTCAAGAACAGTTTAATAGTGAATTGTCATACTGGTTACAGTCAAACCACCGATGTTTAATTATCATTGTTTAATATTTATAAAAAGTGAAAAATGAAAATTGCAGTTGTACTTTTTAATTTAGGCGGACCTGATTCTTTAGAAGCTATTGAACCATTTTTATTCAATCTGTTCTCAGATAAAGATATTTTTAATCTCCCGTTTGGACAAAAATTATTTGCAAAAATAATTTCCAGTAAAAGAACTCCAAAAGTTCAAAAAGAATATGAATTAATTGGTGGAAAATCTCCGATTAATGAATGGACAGAAATTCAAAGAAAAATGTTAGAAGAAAAATTACAAGATATTAAGTCAAATATTTCTGTATTTACTGCAATGCGTTATTGGAATCCAATTACAAAAGAAGTTGGAGAAAATATTAAATCACAAAATTTTGATAAAATAATTTTACTTCCGCTTTATCCACATTTTTCAATTTCCACAACTGGTTCTTCTTTCAATGAATGGGATAGATGTTTTACCTCAACAAATGAAAAAATTTTTCGCATAAATAATTATCACACAAACGATTTATACATCTCTGCAATTAATGAAAGAATTGATAAGACAATATTAAAATTCCCGGAAAAAGTTAGAAAAGAAATTCAATTAGTTTTTAGCGCACACGGAACTCCAATAAGTATGGTGAAAAGCGGCGATCCTTATTCAATTCAAATTAAAGAAACAATGAATAAAGTGATGGAAGCAAGGAACTATTCTCATCCTCATTCCATATGTTTTCAAAGTAAAGTTGGACCAGTAAAATGGTTAACGCCATCAACAGATAAAATGATTGAAGAACTTTCTGCACATGGGAAAAAACATTTGTTAATAATTCCAATTAGTTTTGTATCTGATCATGTCGAAACTTTATTTGAATTAAATATAGAATACAGACATGTAGCTGATAAAGTTGGAATTGAAAATTATATCGTAATGGAAGGATTGAATAATTCAAAACTATTTATTAATTCTTTATTTGAAGAAGTAAAAAAAATTTTAGAGTAATAAGTTCTATGAAAAATAAAATTACAATATTAGGCGCTGGGGTTTCTGGTTTGGCAACAGCTCACTGGCTGGAGAAAAATGGTTTTGATGTAACAATCTTGGAGCAAAGTCCAGAACCGGGCGGTGCAATGATAACAAAATTTGTTGATGATTTTCTTATTGATTTTGGTCCAAACAGCGGATTAGAAACAACACCTAAAATACAAGAATTAGTTAGTGATATTGGTTTATCAAATGAAATGATTTATGCAAATGAAGAAGGCAACATCCGATACATATTAAAAAATAATAAATTAATTTCATTGCCAACTTCACCATTAAAATTTATACAAACAAAATTATTTTCTATTCCAGCGAAATTTAGGTTATTAAAAGAGCCGTTTATTGGAAAATCAGAAGACGGATATTATCAAAGTATTGCTGAATTTGTTGAAAGAAGATTAGGTAAAGAATTTTTAGATAACGCAATTGATCCATTTGTTTCGGGAGTATTTGCCGGCGACCCAACAAAATTAAGTGTGAAATCTGCTTTCCCAAAATTGTATAGATTAGAAGAAGTGTATGGCGGATTGATCAAAGGAATGTTTAAAGGCGCAAAGGAAAGAAAACAGCGAAACGAAGAATCAAAACAAAGTGCAAAAATGTTTTCATTCAAAAATGGAATGCAGTCTTTTCCAAAAGCAATTGCAAAGAATATTAAGGGTCACATTTTTTACAATTGTATTGTTGAAAAAATTGTTCGACAGGAAAATAAAATAATTGTTGAACTTGAACAAAATGGCGAAAAAGGAAAAATTACAAGCGATGCATTATTATCAACAATTCCCTCACATAGATTATCTAAATTTTCTGATTTGATTGATCTGGATTTAACTAAACATTTAAATGAAATATTTTATCCACCGGTTTTAGTTTTGTTTTTAGGTTACGATAAAAAAGTAATTACTCAAAAATTAGACGGTTTCGGATTTTTAATTCCATCTAAAGAAAATAAAAAATTTTTGGGTGCAATTTGGAGTTCAACTATTTTCAAAAATAGAGCACCAAAAGATAAAGCTGCATTTACAATATTTGTTGGCGGTGCAAGAAATCCAGATTTTAAAGTTTCGGAAGTTGATGAAAAAATTAAAGAAGTGTTAAAAGAATTTCACTTAATAATGGGAATTAAATCTCAACCAATTTTATTGCAATGGAAATTTTGGAATAAAGCAATTCCGCAATATAATTTGGGATATATTGAACATGAAAAATATTTTGAACAATTTGAAAAAAAAAATCCGGGAATATTTTTAAGCGGAAATTATCGCGGCGGAATTTCCGTTGGCGATTGTATAAAAAGTTCTTACACAAATTTTGAAAAGATTAGAGATTATTTATCGCAATAAAAGATTTCTCACTTCGTTCGAAATGACAAATAACTCTGCTGTCATTCTGAGGAGCGAAGCGACGTGAGAATCTCAAAAATTTATTAATAGATTCCGGATCAATCCGTTAGTTAACGGACGGAATGACAACGATTTTAAAGTAACGAGGTTTCAATGGCAAATTATCCAGAAAAAAGATTAAGAAGATTACGTTACAACCCAATTGTTAGAGACTTAGTTCGCGAAACAATTCTAACAAAAAATGATTTAATTTATCCTCTTTTTGTTGCACCGGGAGAAAATTTTAGAAAAGAAATTTCATCAATGCCCAATGTTTATCAGCTTTCAATTGATAATATTGTGAAAGAATGTAAAGAATTGGTTTCTCTCGGAATTAAAGCAATCATACTTTTTGGAATTCCGGAACATAAAGATGAAGTTGGTTCCGATGCATATTCCGAAAATGGAATAATTCAAAAAGCAATTCGAGCAATAAAATCCAAAGTGAAAAATTTGTTAATAATTACAGATGTTTGTTTGTGCGAATATACATCACATGGTCATTGCGGAATTTTAAAAGGTGAAGAAATTTTAAATGATGAAACAGTTTCCTTACTTGTAAAAGAAGCTGTCTCTCATGCTAAAGCCGGTGCGGATTTGATTGCTCCTTCAGATATGATGGATGGAAGAATTTTAGAAATTAGAAAAGGTTTGGATGAAAACGGTTTTAAAAATATTCCAATTATGAGCTACGCAGTGAAATATGCTTCTGGATATTACGGACCATTTAGAGAAGCTGCAGAATCAACTCCGGCATTTGGTGATAGAAAATCTCATCAAATGGATGTGGCAAATTCTTTGGAAGCCTTGCGTGAAGCAGAAAGCGATATTTCCGAAGGTGCGGATATTATAATGGTTAAACCAGCTGGTGCTTATTTGGATATTATAAAATCCGTGAAAGATAAATATCAAATGCCGACTGCTGCTTATCAAGTTAGCGGAGAATATTCCATGATTAAAGCCGCCGGAAAGCTTGGCTGGATTGATGAAGAAAGAGTAATGATGGAATCATTAATTGCTATTAAACGTGCTGGTGCGGATATAATCTTAACTTATTTTGCAAAAGATGTTGCAAAGTATTTAGATCGAAAATGAAATATATGTTCTAATTCATAAAAGTTTCTGCGGTTCTGCTTAATCTTTATCTTAATCATAATCTTACTCTTTTTTTAATTTGGTTTAAAGAAGATTAAGAGCAAGATAAAGAGTAAGAATTTATAAAAAGAAAATTTAAGGTAGCAAAATGAATATCTCACAAAGTGAAAAATTTTTTGAGCAAGCAAAAAAATATATCCCGGGTGGAGTAAATTCTCCGGTTCGTGCTTTTAAATCTGTCGGCGGAACTCCTTTATTTATAAAAGAAGGAAAAGGTTCGCATTTTATTGATGTTGACGGAAATGATTACATAGATTACATTGGAAGTTGGGGTCCGCATTTGTTTGGACACAATCCGGATTTTATAATTAATGCTTTAACTGAAGCAATAAAAAAAGGTACAAGTTTTGGCGCTCCAACAGAAATTGAAATTAAAATGGCTGAATTAATTTCTGAACTTGTTCCGTCAATAGAAAAAATAAGAATGGTAAACAGCGGAACCGAAGCAACAATGTCCGCAATTCGTGCCGCACGCGGATTTACAAATCGAGAAAAATTTATAAAGTTTGAAGGCTGCTATCACGGGCACGCAGATTATTTCCTAATCAAAGCTGGTTCTGGAGCTTTAACTTTAGGAGTTCCTACAAGTCCCGGCGTTACAAAAGGAAATGCTTCCGATACGCTTGTTGCAGAATACAATAATATAAATTCAGTAAAAGAATTAATTTCAAAAAATAGAAATGAAATTGCAG
>JBGSKB010000088.1:0-2152 GCA_041741395.1 Melioribacteraceae bacterium | reverse complement strand
ATTTTTATAATCCTTAAATTGTCTATTTTTAGATAGGCTAAAAACATAATATTCTTTACGTGATTTTGCTTTTTCGCGAAGCCTAAACGTTTCAATAATTTGCTTAGCAGTAAAAAAGAAAAAGACTCTTTTATCTTCCTGGTCAGAATGAAGAAATGCAAAAAACTCAGTTCTAGTACCATCTTCATCAATTACATATTCTTTTGCAATTTCTACTTCATTATTATTTTCAAAATATTTTGCCTGAATACGTCCTCTAATAGGGATTTTATCTTTAATTGTAAGTTTACCATCTTCAGGAAGAAATTCAATTTCAATATCAGTGCCATCAATATCAACACTTTTATCATTACAAATAAATTTACTCGAAAGTATTGCTATTGTACGTTTTTCACCGAGATTGCCGTTAAATCCTTGTTTTTGCATAACTGACCCTCCACAATCTTATTTTCATTATTTGTTAAGACATAAAATCCATAAACCATTTGGTCTAATTCGTGTGCTCAAGTAATTTATTCCATTGTTCCAGATAAACACCTTCTTTGTCTGAAAATTGACGAATAGAATTTGGATTGTGTTTTTGTCCATTTTTTCCAGGTGTTTTTAACCATCTGTCATAACCTGTTTTAATAATATTTGAAAGTTCTTCACTATGGATAATGAAAAATTCAGGACGTTTATTTTCTTCAAACAAGTTAACAAAAATGTAAAAAAGATTTTTGTCAATTATATCTTCAACTTTTTTAGTTAACACCCATTTTCTACCTCCACGAGCATTCCAACTTGTTTTTACTTGAATTAGTATTTGATTCTGGGTTTTTGAATTAACAGTTAAAATATCATAATTTTCTGTGTTGCCTAATAAAATAGCAGTGTTAAACCCTTTTTTTGATAATTCGGCTGCCACATAAAACTCTCCAGCATTTCCTGTTAATTTACTTTCATTGTTTTTAGACAAAATTTAAAGGTTTTAAATCTGTTTTTATAATTTAATGCTATCCTCAACAATTTTAATTTCTTCATCCGTCAATACATAAAGCTTTTAAACCAGATGGTCTATTTCTTTGAGGGTTTTTCTATTTCAGATTTAATAGATAATGCAATTTGTTTTTGTTCATTAAATATTTCATCCAATCAGATATCTTCAAACGAAATGAATCCTGAAATTGTGTGAATCCTGAACGTTTTTGTTTCATATCAAAAAAATAATTTAATTTTATATTACCTACCTTACCCAATGGGTAGGTAAGGTAATATTAAATTAGTTAGCCCATAATATTATCAATTTTATTCTTTATTAATGCTGATAACTTTTCAATTAATATCTTATCATCTTCTTCAGAGAACATGTATTTATCAAATTTATTGAACCACCATCCACCGGCACTTTACAATTCATTTTTATTTTCTATTTCCTTGAATTTGTTTGCATATTTCGCATAAAATGGGTCATCCGATGTTGCATCAGCAACACCATAGCAAAAGATATAATCTGGATTAATTGACCTATCATTAAGAATTAAATCAAACCATAATCCAAAGAATAAAACATATTGTTCATTTTTATCTTTTAAGTAAATTATGTATTCATGGTCTTCATCATGCAATAAATAAGATAGATGCTTATGTTTGCAAATTACTTTTGCAGATTCTTCTATGATTGATTTGATTTTTTTCAGAGCTGAATTTGCAACTGCTAAATCGTATGGATGGTTGAATAAAGTCATTTCTTTTAAATTTAATTTTAATGATGCACTATTGCTGCCTAAAATATTTAATATGAAGGATTTAAATTCTGAGATGAAAATATTTGATTTATCTAGGTCAATGAATTCAATATGTTTGATTATATCTTCCCAATAAAATATCCTGGCATAGGATTCTTTTTTTTCAATAGCCTTTTTAATTTTATTCAGTTCTTCTATTTTATAGTTTTTCGGTACTATATAAATCATGAAAATATCCTTACCATCTTCTCGAGACTTTTTTAGTTCAGTAAAATAATCAGTTATCTGACTATCTTCTATTTTACGATTTGCATCGGTTTTAATCTCAAAAAAACATCGACATTTAGAATTATTAATTTCAATATCTGGACGTTTATTCTTTTCTACAATTCTTTTTTGAGTTTCAATATGTTCATATTCTATTG
>JBGSKB010000087.1:0-4270 GCA_041741395.1 Melioribacteraceae bacterium | reverse complement strand
TTCGTCTTGAATAATAGAAAAAATATTATTAATAGATAGGCCTTGAGCAGTATCAATTTGTTCAAAACTTCTACCATTGTATTTTAATAAACCGCTGTAATGAGTTGCAAACCAAATATTTCCTTTTTGATCTTCTAAAATATCATTTACTTCAAATCTTTTAAAACCTTCAACATCGGATAAAATTTCTGTAAAACTTTTTGTTTGTGGTGAATATCTGTTAATACCGCCGGCTGCTCCAAACCAAATGTAGCCTTGACTATCTTCGTATATTTTAAAGATGTAATCGTGTTTTAAACCATTATGACTATTATATGAAACAACCCCATCTCTTCCAAATTTTGTTACACCGCTTAAAGTACCAAACCAAAGATTTTTTTTGTTGTCATAAAAAATTGAACTTAAATTATTGCTAACCAAACCGGAACTTTTTGTAATTCTGCTGAAATAACCATTGTCTAAAACTGAAACTCCGCTTCCATAATGTCCAAAATACATTTTTCCATTTTCATCTTGCGCAATTGGATAAACTGCTCTATCAGCTAATCCGTTTGATGTAGAAAAAATCTCAAACCAGTCGGCTGGTAATCTGCTTACACCACCTAAAAAAGTTCCAAACCAAATGTCACCACGTCTATCAACAAATCCTGATCTTATTTCATCACTTTGCAAACCCTCATGTCTAAATAATTTTCGTCCATCGTATCTTAAAATTCCATTATTGTACAAACCAAACCAAATATTCCCATTTGCATCTTCAAGAATTACGCTTACTTCTTCTTCAGGAAAACCTTCTTGATTTGAAAAGTTATAGAAGTTTTTCCCGTTAAATGTTGAAACACCTCTATCGGTACCAATCCATAAAAGTCCATCACTATCTTCAAAAATTGTTGTAACTTTATTACTTGCTAAACCATTATCTGAATTAAATACTTGAAATTTTTTACCGTTATATTTTATAATTCCTTTATTTGAACTTGTAAACCAAATATTTCCTTTTGAATCTGTAATAATATCTGAAAGCTCATTACTTGGAAAACCGTTTTCTTCGGTATATTTAATAATTTTTTTTCCTTCGAATTTACAAGCTCCGCCATATCTTGTTGCAACCCAAATGTTATCATCTTTATCGTCAGTAATTCCCCAAATAAAATTATCACTTAATCCATTTGCAGTTGTAAAACTTGAAATTTCGTCTTCAAACAAAAGTGACAATCCATCATTTGTTCCAATCCAAAGTGTGCCGTGTTTATCCATAAAAAGCGACCAAACATTTGTTCCAACCAAACCATCAGCTAAACTGTAAGTTTTGACTTTTATTCCATCAAATCTTCCAATTCCGGCTTCAGTACCAAACCAAATAAATCCGGTTGAATCTTGAACAATATCATAAACTGTGCTTTGCGGTAAACCGTTATCTGTAGAATAATGTTGAAAATTTAAAGATTGGGAGAAGAGGACATTCCAATTTATTGCACTTAAAATCAGCGCCAGAATAATATGTTTGAGAAATTTGTACAATATTTATTTTATCGTTTTCGTTTATTATCGGCAATAAATCAATTTCTATTAGATTGTTTAATTAATTCTTTCATCTTTATTAAGATTAGGAAATCCAAATTGTGGAGATGATTGTCCCTCAATATTAATTTCTCCAAACCTTTTTTCAAATTTTGAAATGTTATCTTGTAAAGCTTTTAACAGCATTTTTGCATGTTGAGGGGTTGTAATAATTCTTGCATGCACTTTCGCTTTTGGTACACCGGGCACAACACGAGTAAAATCATTAATAAACTCAGCCGGTGAATGCGTGATTATTGCTAAATTTGAATAAATACCTTCAGCTTCTTTTTCACCTAGTTCAATGTTTATCTGTTGCGCTTTATTTTCGTTGTTTTTTTCCATCTCAGACCTCAATTAAATGAAAAGCCCATAGGTTGTCAACTGACAAAATATGGGCTTCTTCATAATTAAAAAAAAATTAGTTATTTATACATATCTGCTTTCTTAAATGCTTCTTCGGATTTTTCACCCTTTCCAAGATTTGCGTAAACTTTACCTAATAAATCCCAAACAGCACCTTCTTTTTCGTTAATGGTTAGGAATTTTTCAAGCAAAGGTAATGCTTGTTCAAATTTTGCCTTATATTCATCTGATTTTAATTCTTTTGCTTCAGCATCTTCTCTAATTGTTGCTCCCCATTTTACATAAGTAACAGCTAAATTGTAAAGTGCATTTTCATAATTTGGATCTAATTCAATTGCTTTTTTCAATTGAACTTCTGCTTCCGGATATTCGTTAGCATTTAGTAATAATGAACCATAATTATACCTATATACTTTATTTTCAGGTTCTTGTTCAACACCAGCTTTGAAAGCATCTTTTGCAACATCTAACTTTTCAGCAGCAATATATGAATTTGAAAGAAGTAATAAAATATCTCCGTTTGTCGGATGTTCATTTCTTCCTTTTTCTAATACGCCAATAGCTTTATTAAAATAATCCATACCTTTTTCTTTATCACCGGCTTCTTTAACTTCAACACCTTTTTGAAGATAAATTTCTCCAAGTTGTGCGTAAGATTCTCCACTATTTGTTAACTCAACAATTTTTGTAAAAGGAACTATTGCAGCATCTCTATCGCCTTTATTTAAGTATGCATAAGCTAAATTCAAATAAGTATCGGCAGAATCCGGTTCACAAGAAATTGCGTTATTAAATCTTTCAATAGATTGATCAAAAATTATTTTTGCGCTATCTGTGTTTCCGGCTTTAGCACCTTGATTAAATAATTGAACGCCTTTATTGAAATTATCTGCCCAGTGATATTTTTTTGATTCAACAATATTTTTTTCAAATTTATTACTGATCTTTAATGATTGATCAAAATTTTCTAACATTTTAGGAATATTTCCTTTTTCACCATGTATAAATCCAAGTAAATAATAACCTTCATCACTTTTAGGATTTTTCTGGACATCTTTTTCCAAAGACTCCATCGCCTTATCATAATTATTTTGCTGAATATAAAGTTTTGCGCTTGTTAATTCCGTTGATGAGCATTGGAATGCTGAAAATCCCAAAACTATTGAAACTAATAAAATTACACTTATCGTCCTCTTCATTTAAACCTCTTTTTTATTTTGAAATCTTTTTCTTAAAAATTATATTAAAAATAATTTTTTAATTGAATAAAATTAACATATTCTTAATTATTTTGCTTTAATTAATTCTTATTCAGAAATAATTATTTATATACTAAATCAAGTTTGCTTTAAATTGCTTTTACTTTCTAAAAAGAATATTTTTAATAAACAAAATAAGATTTATATGACCACTGAAAATATAATTAGAGAAGTTCCAAAAGTTTTACTTCATGACCACTTAGACGGCGGGTTAAGACCGGAAACTATTATTGATCTTGCGGAAAAGCAAAACTATACTAAACTTCCTACAAAAAATCCTAAGGAACTTGCCGAATGGTTTCATCGCGGAGCAAACAAGGGAAATTTAGTTGAATATTTACAAGGATTTGAACACACTTGTGCCTTAATGCAAAATAAAGAATCTCTGGAAAGAGTTGCATTTGAAATGATGGAAGATATGTACAAAGATGGTGTTTGTTATGTGGAAACCAGATTTGCTCCAATTCTGCATTTGGAAAAAAATCTTCATTATGATGATGTTGTAAATTCAGTTTTAGATGGATTAGAAAGAGGTAAAAAAAATTTTGGGGTTGGTTTCGGATTGATTTTATGCGGAATGAGAAATATGAAAAAATCTTTAGAAATTGCCGAGTTAGCTGTCAATTATAAAAGTAAAGGAGTTGTAGGTTTTGATTTAGCCGGTGAAGAAGGTGGTTATCCTCCTAAAGATCATTTAGATGCATTTCAATTTATTCAGAGAGAAAATTTTAATATTACAATTCACGCCGGTGAAGCTTTTGGTAAAGAATCAATTTGGCAGGCAATTCAATTTTGCGGAGCTCACAGAATTGGACATGCAACAAGATTATTAGAAGATGTTATTCTTGATAAAAATGGTGAAGTAATTGCACTTGGAGAATTAGCTCAATATGTTTTAGACAAAAGATTACCATTAGAAATCTGCCTTTTAAGCAATGTCCATACGGGTGCTGTTGATGTTTTAGAGAATCATCCATTTAGTATTTTTTATAAAAAAAAATTTAGGGTTTTTCTAAATACAGATGATAGATTAATGAGTGATACAACTCTTACAAAAGAATATTTATTAGCAACTCAACAATTTG
>JBGSKB010000086.1:0-3689 GCA_041741395.1 Melioribacteraceae bacterium | reverse complement strand
TGGTTTTACAGTCCAATGAAATATTTCGATTTTTCACCATTAGCTTATTCTGGAAAAATGAACCGAGTTGGCATGGGGTATTATGCTGGTTCATCATTAATCAACAATGATGGTATTATTGGAGCTTCGTTTGGAATATCTAGAATTCAATATGAAAGCACCAATCCTTTCTGGTGTAATGAATTTACAACAATGACTGCTGTTCCTAATTCTATAAGAAAACAAGCATATACTTCATTAATGTATGGGAATCAAATGGTTTGTGGATGGACCTGGCAAAGTATGTATGCTGGTGAAGAACAGTATTTGGAAGGGTTACTTGATTGGGATGGAATTCCGAATCGCAAATATTATGAATACAAAAAAATTTCTTCCGAATTCAAAAAAATCGAAAAATTTTTTCCATATAAACTGGAAGCAGAAATTGCTTTGGCATTTTCATTTCCAAGTCAAATTGCCAGTTATTCTTTTCCTGAACATCACGAAAGTCAGGTTGAGACATGTTTTAAACTGTTTTTTTATCAAAATCTTGATGTTAGAATAATCGATATTAGCTCAAGCAAATTACCATATAAAATATTGATTTTACCTGGTGTTACGGTTATGGATGTTTTATCAGCTCAAAAAATTCGTGATTATGTGTACAATGGAGGCACTGCAATAATGACAAGTTACTCAGCAGTAGTAGATTCTAACAATAAAGTATTTACGAGCACTCGACCTGGTTTGCTAAATGATGTCTTTGGAATACGTATAGGAAGTTTTGAAGAAACTGAAAATATAAATGAAATTTCAAGAATTGCTTATAAGGGGAAGCAAATAAGTATTAATTATGATGGAATGAATATCGTGTCAGGGTCACCTCGATTTGATATAATTGAACCGAAAGAAGCTGAAATAATTGGCAGTATTACAAGCTTAGATAAAAATTATCCTATTATTACATCTAATAAATTCGGTAAGGGGATTGCAATTTATATTGGAATTCCAGCAAGAAATGAAGTATTTGATCCATTATTAGAAAGACTCATTAACAAATTAAATATAAAGAAGGGTCCGGATGTACCAGATAGTGTAATTGTTAGACAAATCGACAATAATCATATTTTATATTTTAATATTACTGGTATTCAAAAGGAGATTCAAGTTAAAGAAAATTCAAGAAGTATACTTTTTGACAAAGAATACACAGGAAATTTTATTCTTCCACCTTATGAACCAGAATTCATTGAGATTAAATAATTCTTTTACAAACTTATGAAAATAAGGCAACTTTTATGAGCAAAATATATTTTATCATTTTTTCACTAATATTTTTTTTAACGGTTCTTAAGCTAAATGGGCAAATTAATGAAAGTTGCTTCCTTCAAGATTTTGAATTAAAAACAGCTGAAATACCACAATCAGTAATTGCAGAAAAACCGCTGGATCCAATTTCATTAAATATAACTATTAATGCTGATACAATTGGAAAAGTATCAAAATATATTTTTGGAAATGCAATTGCAGCGTGGGCAGGAGCACATGATAATCCGATATTTATTGATGGTGTCAAACTTCTTGCCCCAACTCTTATACGAATGCCAGGCGGTAGCTGGTCAAATGGATATTTTTGGAACGGATTACCAACTGATGTTCCAGATTCTATATATGATGGAACTACATATAACCAAACAACAGGAGAAGCAAAAAAAGGCAAGTTTTATGGTCAATCTGGTGCTAGTGGAAGCATAACCACACCAGACCAATATTATTCACTTCGTGAGAAAACAAATGTGTCAGAAGGTTTAATTACCGTTAATTATGCATATGCACGATATGGAACTAGCGAAGATCCGGTAGCTAAAGCTGCACATCTTGCTGCTGATTGGGTGCGATATGATAACGGAAGAACAAAATTTTGGGAGATTGGTAATGAAAACGCTGGTCCATGGGAATACGGGTGGATTATAGATACAGCGCTTAATAAAGACGGTCAGCCGCAAATTATTACAGGAGAATTGTATGGTAAGCATTTTAGAGTTTTTGCTGACTCAATGATAGCTGCTGCTTCAGAAATTGGAACTAAAATTTATATAGGCGGATTAGTAACCATTTTTGGTGAAACAAGCTGGAATTTTGTTGACAAAACATGGAATAAAGGATTTTTCGCTGAAGTTGGGGATAAAGCAGACTTTTATGTTATTCATTCATATTTTGGTTATACATATACTCCAAAATATCTTTTGAATGTTGCTGTATCTGAGCCAAAAAAACAATTAGATGCTTTACAACAAGATTTTATTAAATATAATGCCTATCCAAAACCCGTTGCTTTAGGAGAATATGGAATGGGGTTGAATGCGACAGAAAATCAAGCAACATCTTATATAAATGGAATGCAGGCAGTTTTACTTATGTGTGAAATGATTAAAAATAATTACGGTTTAGGTGCAAGATGGCTTTTATTATCTTGGACAACTCAAATGTTTTATAGTGGTCCGGAAACTATATATTCATTACATCCACGTCCGGAATTTTACTATCTTCATTATTTACCTAAATTTTATGGTGATCAGGCAATTTCTACTTCTTCTCCAAATAGTGATATTCTTTGTTATGCTTCAAAATATTCTTCTGGTGAAACTGGAATTATTGTTGTTAATAAAGGGACTTTAGATCAAACAGTTGGTTTAAATATATCTGGTGTTGGTGAAAAATATTACATTTATTCATTTATTGGTGGAACTGACGATGTTGATTTTTCCCAAAATGTTTACATTAATGGCTTTGGACCAGATTCAAACCACTGGGGTCCATATAGTGAACTAAAAAATATAAAGGCGAATTCATATAATGTAGAAAATGAAATTAAATTTTCTTCTCCAGCAAGATCTATTCAGATGATTATGTTAGAAGCTGGCACTAACATTGTTTCAGTTAATGATGAAACAAATTCTTTAATTCCAAAATCATTTAATTTTTTTCAAAATTATCCGAATCCATTTAATCCAACAACTGTTATATCTTACCAATTGCCAACAAATGTCATAGTTAAAATTAAAATTTATGACTTATTAGGTAATGAAATTAAAATCCTTTTAAATGAGCTTCAAAATGCTGGTCAACATTCAGTTGAATTTAATGCATCAAATTTACCAAGTGGAGTTTATTTCTGCAGCATAAATGCGGGAAAATTCAGTGATACCAAGAAACTACTATTGATTAAATAATTTAAGAATATTTTTTTGTAATAATGATTGAGAATAAAATCATTTTTGATACTTTTCAAGATACTTTGTAGGCGACATTCCAAAATATTCTGAAAACGATGTGGTAAAATAAGACAATGAATTAAATCCAACTTTAAATGCTACTTCTGTAATATTGTCATCCGTTGTTAATAAAATCTCTGCTGCTTTTTTTAAGCGTATTACACGTATAAATTCTTTGACTGGTTGACCTGATATTGCATGAATTTTCCGATAAAGTTGAGTACGACTCATTCCTATTTCAAATGCAAAACTATTAACATCAAAGTCCGGGTTATTGAGATTTTTTTCAACAATTGAGTATGCTTTGCGAAATAGCTTTTCATCTGTTTTAGAAGGTGAAATTTCGGCTAATGATGCAAATGGGTCACTGATGAATTTTTTCCTTAAAACGTTCCTTGATTCAATTAAATTCTTAATTCTAGCATTTAAAATTGC
>JBGSKB010000085.1:0-8127 GCA_041741395.1 Melioribacteraceae bacterium | reverse complement strand
TTAAATGATGTTATTTCTGATTGGAATCACTCATATTCAATTTCAAAAGCAGTGGTTCCTGTTGATTGGGTTGCTCAAAATAAATTCTGGCCAACTGTAAATAGAATTGATAATGCTTATGGTGATAGAAATTTAATTTGCAGTTGTGCACCAATTGAAGAATATAAATAGTTAAATATTATGAATGATCTTTGTGAAATATTAAAAAATTCTAAAACGATTGCTGTGGTAGGAATTTCCAGCAATCCAATGAGGACAAGCAGAAATATTGCTGATTATCTTGTTAGAAACAACTACATTGTCGTTGGTGTAAATCCTAACAGAAATTTTAATGATGCTGATGGTATAAAAGTTTATAATTCATTGAGAGAAATTCCGCACAAAATTGATATTGTAAATGTTTTTAGAAGATCAGAGGATATTCCGGAAATTATTACGGACGTAAATGAAATTATGCCAAAAGTTCTATGGCTTCAATTGGGAATTAGAAATGATAACGCAGTACAAAGTTGTATCGAAAAAAAAATTACTGTTGTTCAAGATTCATGCATCAAAGTTGAACATTCATATTGTTCCTAAAATTTTATAAAAAATGAAAAGAGAAAATATTGTTTTATAATAAAATATTAGTTCTATTTTTTATCATAAATTTTGTTCTTTTTTCTCAAAGTATTGAACAGCAAAAATCTGAAGAAATATTTTACAAAATTGATTCAATAAAAATTTCGGGAAACGAAATTACAGAAGCTGAAATTATTCTTAGAGAATTAGATTTTACAATTGGACAAACCATATCGCAGACTCAGCTTGAATTTAACAAGGAAAGAATATTCAGTTTAGGATTATTCAATAAAGTTGAACTTCAAGTCTTGAATGAAAACGAAATGCAAATTTTAGAAATCTCAGTTTTCGAAAGCTGGTATATTTATCCACTTCCATATTTAAATATTAGAGATGAAAGACTTTCAAGAGCATCTTACGGAGTAATGCTTCTTTATAAAAATTTTCGCGGAAGAAATGAAACTATTTTTGGATTAGCAACTTTCGGTTACGATCCATCTTATTCAATCTCATATTTTAATCCGGTTTTAATTTCTGGTGAAAATTTAACTTTCGGACTAAGTTTTGGTTATGTCGATATTCAAAACAGAAACATGGTTTCTCAAAGTCTCAATGGAAAAAAATTTGAATACGATTATCTTTACACAAATTTTAGTTTAGGTTACAGATTAAATCTTTTTCATTATTTTTCTATTTCACCTTCATTTGAATATATAAAAGTTCCTGAAAAAATCTCAAGTTTGTCAGCATCAAATACAAATATTGATAGAACTTACTCACTTAATTTAAGATACGAATTTGATAACAGAAATCTAAAACAATTTTCTGATGACGGACTTTATACGACTGCAATTTTTTCAAAAAAAGGATTTGATGTAAACGATGTCAATTTTAATATTTTTACTCTAGATTTTAGAGAATACAGAAAAATTTTAGGTGAACTTTCTGCAAAATGGCGCGGATTTTATCGTCATACATTTGGTGAAAAAATTCCTTTTTATGAACTTTCTGTGCTTGGTGATTTTGAGTTTATTCGCGGTCATAAATTCGATAAGCGTGAAGGAAATAATTATTTATTAGGTTCTGTGGAAATAAATTATCCAATTCTAAAAGCTTGGGATTTTTCACTAAAACTTCCTTATCTTCCTCAAAGATTAACTTCCGCAAGAATTGGAATTTATACAAATATCTTTTTTGATTCGGGTACAACTTACAATAATGACGAACCACTCAGATTAAAAACATTCGATTCTGGCTGGGGATTTGGGTTCACAATATTATTCTTACCTTATAATGCTTTTAGATTAGAGTATGCTTTTAATGAATTTGGGAAAGGGGAATTTTTAATAGAATCGGGATTTTCTTTTTAGTATTTTCAAATTATTAAGGACAAAATGGAAGAAATTATTTTTGCTTTAAAATCCGGTGGAATTGGTTTAATATCTGGAATTGCGGTCGGATTTATTTCAAAAAAAATTTCAAAAATTTTAGTTTTTTTTGTTGCGGTTGCATTTATTTTAATTCAAATTGCAATTTATAACGGATATTTGGAAGTCGATTGGCTTTCTTGGGGAAATAAAGCCGTGGATTTAGTGAAAGATGTAGATATTCCAACTAACTCTTTGAAAGAATTAATTGTTAGAAATGCACCCTTTGCTGTTGCTGCTTTAATTGGTTTCATTTTTGGATTTAAGAAAGGATAAATTCTGATGATTTTTTCTAGTACAGAATTTTATTTTGCAAATCCGGAAAATATTTCAAAAAAAGAAATTTCAATTTTTGATGAAGAAGCAAAACACATTTCTTCTGTAATGAGGCATAAAATTGATGATGAAATTTTTGTAACTAATGGAAATGGAATTGTTTATAAATCAAAAATTGTTGAAGTAAAAAAAAATGAAATAAAACTTATAATTATTGAAAATTTTAAACTCGATAGAAAATTTGAGAATATTACTTTGTTTATACCAATTTTAAAATCAACTGAAAGATTTGAGTTTGCATTAGAAAAATGTGTTGAATTAGGGATTCAAAATTTTAAAATATTTTCTGCGGAAAAAAGTCAAGAACGGGGAATTAAATTAGATAGATGGGAAAAAATTCTTTTATCTGCAATGAAACAAAGTTTGCAAACTTATCTTCCTAATATTGAATTTTTGAAATTAAAACCTAAAGAATTTGATAGAAAGATAAATATAATTTTTGATCAAACTGCTGAGATTGATTTTTCTAACTATTTAACTGAGCAAAAACTGAGTGAAAAATTTTCTGAAAATTATAATTTGTTTTTTGGACCGGAAGCCGGGTTAACAAAATCAGATATTGAAAAAATTCCCAATCCGGTTTTTGTAAAAATGAATCAAACAAGGCTTCGTTCCGAAACTGCAATAGTTTCAGCAGCTTCAATTCTCACAAATTTATTATAGAATTGTTAATTTTTTGATTCAAGCCAATTTGTTGCTAATTCAAGATTTTTGTGAGTTCCAAGCAGAATTAAAGTATCGAATTTAAATATATTCTCATTTTCTAAATTCTCTGTAACAATTTTATTATCTCTCACAATTCCAATAATTTTTATTTTTTCTTCTCTAACCGGATCAATATCAGCAATTTTATTTCCAATTAATTTTGAACTTGAACTGATAAAAAACATTTCATTGTCTTTTTGAATTAAATCAGATTCAAAAATATTCCAATCATAATTTTGATTTTTTGTTGTAAAAAATTTATAATGTTCTTTCTTCAACATATTAGTCTGCAATCTTGTAATATTTCGCGGAAGATCATAATAATCAAGAATATGATTTAAAAATGTTAGTGAAGTTTCCAGATCTTGCGAAATAACCAAGTCTGCGCCAAGCTTGTACATTTGTTCAACTTGGGTTACATAATTTGCTCTGGCAATTATTTTAATATTCTTATTAATTGATTTTGCAATTTTAATTGATCTTTTTGTTGCGTCAATATCAGAAATTGCAATTACCAATAAAGCCGCATCGTTAATTCCCATTGAGACTAAATTTTCTTTTCTATCTAATTCACCATAATAAATTGGATATTTTAATTTCTTGAATTTTGTAACAGTTTGCGGATTTGCTTCAATTATACTAAAAGGAATTCCAATTAATTTTAATACATTAGAAATATTTTTTCCGTTTACTCCAAATCCTGCAATTATTGTATGATTTTTAAGTTTTGGAATTTTTGTGGAATCAGAAGTTTCAAGTTTTGTTTTTAAATTAGTTTTTGTAGATAAATTTTCTCCAACTTTAATTAATAATGGAATAAAAAACATACTTAATACTGAAGATGAAAGTAAAAGTTGATAAACATAATCTGAGAATAAATTTCCATTGCTCGAAAGCCTAAGCAAAATAAATGAAAATTCTCCAATGTGCGCAAGCCCTAAGGCGGTAAATAATCCGCTGCTCAAATTGTTTTTCAAGAAAATAAAAATTGCTAATACAATTATTCCTTTAATCAGAATTAAAGCAAAAGTGGTCGCAAATATTTCAATGAAATTAATTTTAATAAATGATAAATCAATAAACATTCCAATTGAAATAAAAAATATTGAATTAAAAAGATTGCGTGAGGGAATTAGTTCAGTATTTACTTGGTGAGCGTGTTCAGTATCTGAAATTGAAACACCGGCAATAAATGCTCCCATTGCGAGAGAAGCCCCAAGTTTATAAGCAGCAAATGAAATTCCGAAAATAATAACAAAAACAGTTACAATAAACAATTCAGCCAAACGCAAATTTATTATAATGCTAAAAAGTTTTGGAATAAAAAACTTACTAACAAGAAATAGCATGATTATGCTGCCGATTGAAATTAAAACATCATAAAAAAGAGATAGTGAAATTTCTGAAGTTGATGTAAAAACCGGCATTAAAATTAAGAAGGGAATTAAAGCTGCATCTTGAAATAATAAAATTCCGGTAATTTTTATTCCGGATGGTGTGCTTAATTTATCAGAATCTTTTAAATATTTAAGTAAAATAGCAGTACTGCTTAACGAAATTGCAAATCCTATAAAAATTGATTGCGAAATATTCAATCCAAGTGAATAACAAATTAACGCTAAAATTATCCAAGTAACTAAAACTTGTAATCCGCCAAAAAGAACAAAATCTTTTTTCATTTGGTTAATTTTCTCAATTGAAAATTCTAAACCAATTGTGAACATTAGCAGAATGATTCCAACTTCGGCAAGAATTTCAATATCGGAAATATTGCTTACAAGACTAAAAGCTGAAGGTCCAATTAATATTCCGGTTAATAAAAATCCAATCAAAACCGGTATTTTTAATTTGGAAGCAATTAGTATTATTAAAATTGCTAAAGAAAGTAAAGTTATTATATCAAAAAGTAGAGACATATTATTTTAGAAATTGAATTTTATTTTTAGAAATCTAACGAAATTTTAAATGTAATATTTTTGAATTATAATTTAATTTTTCCGGACAATATAAAATTTCTTCCAACCGAAACCATTCCGGAACTATAAGGTCTATAACTTTGATCAGAAATATTTTCAATTCCACCAATGAGTGAAAAATATTCTAAAAGTTTATAGTCAACTTTAAGATTTACTGTGTACCAACTTGGTGAATACGGATTTCCATTTTGATCAATTGCGTACATATAATCTTTTCCTCTTTCTTCTTTCGGAAGATTTTTGTATGAAATTTCTCCATTCGCTATTCCATAAAAATCTAATTTAATTTTATTTGCTGAATAAGTAAAATGTGCTGTTCCAAATATTGGAGCAGCATGTCGTAATGGACTTTTTGTTCCGTCATCTAATTCTTCTTCACCTTTTTGGTAATTTGCTCTAACCGATAATCCAAATCCGAGTGAAAATTTAATTTCAAAACCAGTTTGAATTCCCCAAACATATGCATTTGCAGCATTTTGAATTGCCTGAACTTTACTCATTTCACCATCATAAAATAAACTATCATTTCCATTTAGAGTAAAACCTCTTCGCACCATAGCATTTTCTAAGGTTGTATAAAATCCGGTCGCATCAATTTTGAGAAAATCATCAAAAACTTTTGCAATTCCCAAATCAACATTATAAGCATATTCTGCTTTTAAATTCGGATTTGGAACAACAACAGCGCCAGGTTCGGAATCAAATACTTTTCCAAGATCATCAACATTTGGTGAGCGAAATCCGGTTGATATGTTTAAATTCATTGTTGTAGTTTCATCGGGATTCAATACAATTCCTACATTACCGGAAACCGAACCTTCTTGTGTATTTGTTTTAGTAAATGGAAAAGGATAAAAAGTTGTGTCAAATGTTGCATCCAAAGTAAAATAACTATATCGAACACCAGCTTCAAAAATAAATTTTTCAGAAAGATTATTTTTATAAGCCAAATAAGCTGAAAGTGAATTCCACTCTGATTGCGGGTAGCGTGCAGTACCGTTTACTGAATTAGCAGAAATAATATCTGTGTCTTTGCCAGTTGAGTTTACATTATTAAATACTTCTTCAATTCCATAAAATATATTTTGAGTTTTGCTTAAACTTTTTGCAAAATCTAAGTTTAGTGAATATGCATTCACTTTTTCTATTTTATCATATCTAATCGTTTTGTTTAAATCACGGTCATGTCTGCTTTCTTCAAAAAATTGATGAGCTAATCTTAAAACGACATTATCATAAAAATAGTTTTGAGCAGTATTTAGAATATTCAGATTATTCATCATCCAAATTTGAGGACCATAATACCATTCGGCACTTCGCGGTAATCCGTTTCTATAACGCAGCAATCTATCAAATCGAGAATAATCAGATGTTGAAGAGTAATGAAATCCATAATCAAATTGCCAGTTATTGTTTGTCTTTAAACTTAATTTTTGCATCAAATTTATTTGAGAATATTCAGTTGGTTTCTGAATTAATGGATCAGAGTTTGTGATCACAACATCTTCACCATTTATTCTTTTTACAAATTCATTCCTCAAATATTCTTTAGGACCGTAGTTTCCCATTATTGCATCACCAAATTTTGAATAAGTCAAACTTGTCAATGCAGCAAAATTTTTCCATCCCAAATTAAAATCTAAATGACCAGTTAATTCATTATTTGCGGAAGAATTTCTAATTACTGCATTTCCGTTTAGAAAAATGTTTTCGTTCAAAGAAAATTGTGGCTGCAAAGTATAAAAACTCATAACACCGCCAATTGCATCACTTCCATAAATTACAGATCCTGGACCAAATAAAACCTCAACATTTTGCAAAGAAAAATTATCTAAAGAAATTACATTTTGAAGATTACCGCTTCTGAAAATTGCGGTATTCATTCTTATTCCATCAACAGAAATTAAAAGTCGATTTGTTGCAAAGCCTCTAATCATTGGACTTCCGCCGCCTTGCTGGCTTTTTTGAATAAATACTTCACCCGAAGCTGAAAGCATATCCGCAGTTGTTTGAGGATTTTGAAATTCAATATCTTTCGGAGAAATTGAAATTATTTTAGTTGGAATTTCAATATTTGATTGATTCCATTTAGTTGCTGAAACGACAACTTGATCCAAAGAAATATTAGTCGGGATTAAATAAATAACTAAATCCTCATGCATAATCATTTCATAAGTTTTAATTAAAGTTTTATAACCCAGATGTTGAAAAAGTATTTTTTCAGAATCTTTGAACAATTTTAATTCAGCTTCACCCAAAGAATTAGTTGCAGTAATTGCTTTTGGGACTTCACTTTTAATTATAACTGATTCTAATTTTCGATTTGTTTCTTTATCTCTTACTGTAATGATTTGTGAATTTAGATAATTTGTTAAAGTAAGAAAAGTTAATAGAATAAAATACTTCATACTAATCCTTATCTTTTAGTAAAGTTTAAAAAATGTTTAGATAATTATGTGAGACAAAGATTAAGATTTTGGTGGGGGAAAATCTGGAGTTAAAATTTGGTTTTCATAAAATTGCGAAATATTTGGGAAAATGTTTTTCTCTGAAGTAGAATTGTTAAAATTAAAATCGATTGTTTGTTGAAGATAATTTATTGATGAAAAAGAAATTAGTAGTTGAAAAAAATTACTTGTTTTAGAATTCTTTTCTAACGATGAATTAAATAACGCAATAAATCTGTGATTCAGATCAGTTTCAGCATCATCTTGCCAGCAATAATAAAATATTGAATCGCTATGAATTTGAGTATAAACAATATCAAACATTTTTCCAAGATATTCAAATTCCTTTGCATGCTCCCATTTCAATTTTGAGTTTATTTCATTTTTAGAAAATTTTAGTAAAACTAAATCGTTTCTATCTATTTGAGAAATCAACATTCTCTTTACACTTTTTTTTATCATTTTCTTTTCAATTTGATAAAGCGAAAATGAAAACCAAAATGGAAGAAATAAAGTGAATATTAAAAATATGGATATATACTTTTTCAATATCAAATTAAAAAATTGTCATGCAATTTTAATTATTCTTTTTACTAATCTTTCAAATTTTTCTTTTGCTAAATCAGCAGTTTCCATAACTTCTTTATGCGAAAGTTTTTGTGGGGAAAGTCCGGC
>JBGSKB010000084.1:0-3272 GCA_041741395.1 Melioribacteraceae bacterium | reverse complement strand
GGAATAATTGCACTTGATTCAGATAAATTAAATGTTACAGAATTTCTGGTAAATGGAAATAATAAAATTGATGTTAAAATTCTTGGAAGTCTAAAAAATCTACTTGGACCGCATCATAAAAATCCACAACCGGGATTGGTTAGTCCTTGGCATTGGAGAGGAACGGAAGGTTATCCATCGGGAAATCAATATCAATTACTGGATTATGGATTGTTTGGCGATATTAAATTGTATGAAGTAAAATAATATTTATAAATATTTTTTATAAATAAATTGAAAAATTGTTCTGAATTTTATATCAGTCCAAATCTTTTCTGAAAACAAATTCTTTGCCGTTCCAATATTTAATTTGGGATTTTAAAATATTACAATATTCTTCTGTATCTGTAAAGGGTAGTTTAAGCTTGCCATTTACTACTAAAGAGTCTCTTTTTGATCTGAATAAATTACTAATAACAACATCGAAATTTCTCAAATCATAATGCAATAAATAGCTATAATTTACATTGCTACCATAATATGGTGACAAATGAATCGCAATTACTTCTTGTTCAATGTGATCAATTAAAGCATCAATAATACCTTCCATTCTCTGATTATGATAATGTGCAAAGTCAGTTTTAGGGAAGAGAATGTACTCCTTTAGATTAGCAAAAGGGAAATTTTTATACGTATATTTAATTGTAGTCGGACATTGACCATTTAATTCGTTTAGCTCAATTGCTAATAAACCAACTTGTTCAAATCCATTATTGTAAAATGCTGCAATTAATTCTTTTTTGTTATTTCTGTCAAAATCTTTAAATAAACCATCTATAATATGACCAGAATTCCAAAGCGTACCAAATAATCTTTTGCCAGTTTTTAGATCTATTTGAAATATAGCTGAAGAAAATGAATTTTCATTAGCTGCAACACAAAACAAAACATTTTTTCCCCTTAGGCTAATTGTATCCATAAGACTTACCCCGTAAAAAATATCAAGTGGTCCAGAATTAGCAGTTATTGTATCTCTAAAATTGTATTGCCAAACAATGTTTTTAGTTTTATCGAAGCAAACAATCTTAGTAAAATCATTTTTTTTATATATTTCAGAATATGGTTCATTTATCAAGATTACTTCATTAATTGCATCGTTATTAATATCTGCTAATAGTGCAGATTTTTTTAATAGTCTTAAATTCATTATAACGGTATTAAAATTCATCTTTTTTGTCCATAAGACTTTGCCAGATTTATTCTTAACAAAAAGTGTGTTTGCAGAAACATCAAGAATGGCTGGGTTATCATCCCAATCAGCTACAAATACAAAAGCTAATAAAATGGCAAGTACTATTGTTGCAACGGAACTAACCCAATTTTTTTTAACAAATTTTAGAGAACGAACAATAAGTTTTTGTTTTTTTATATCGACCAAATCCCGTCTGTTTAGAATTGAATCAATATTATCAAATGGCTCATATTTTAATTTTCTATTCTGATATTTTTCATTTAGTTCGTTTAGTCTTTTTCTTGCAAATATTTCATCATCTTTGTGAAATACGAAAACTTTTGTATCTGAAAAAAATAAAGTATTTATTTTATGTTCAATAATTTCTTTACCGGTATTTAGTATTTCTCCATTTGTTTCAACACCACCGGTAAATGCAATATTGCCTATAAGATTGACTGTATAAGTTAGATTATAATACTTTAGAATTTCTTTAAGAAAAGAAAATGTTATTGCCATGCTAAGAGAATTTCCTTCATAAAAGCCTTCTTTCTTATCAAAGCTTATTATTACTTCATGAAAATCATTTAATTTTTTTACAAATCTTTTCGAAAGATTAAGTGCTAATTCCCATGAATTTTTACATTGAGTTAAAATATTTTCTTCAATATTCTTTTCACTAGGGATAATAATAAATTTATTTTCACTTGATGACTTTTTAATATTTATTGTTGCCGATTCAATAATTCCATAAAATCCGTTAGAGTTATTCTTATAAATTAAAGGGAAAGTTGCTTTTCTCTCAGATGATACATTTTGGTCTTTACCGTCTAGAATATTTTTGAGTTTTGAAATCTCTTTTTCAATTCGCTCAATTTCATTTTCGAGAAAAGATATGGGGCTAAATAAATTTTGGAATAAGTAAATTTCTTTTAAACTGTTTAAAATGTATTCTATATCTGAACCGAAAGATTCAATTTGTGAAACTGCATATTTATACTCATTTATAAATTCTTCCAAGAAAGCTTCTGCTACATTGACATTATTAAATTTTAAAGCTGATTGAAAGAAATTATTGTAATCAACAATTAAAAGATGCGGGAAAGTAGAATTGTTTCTTTTTTTAATTAAACTTATTCTTAGTTCTTCAAGTGAGTAAACTGATAGTTTATCGTGCATAAATATTATTTTATGAATAATAATTTATTTAATGAAAATACTATTAATAAAAACTAAGATTTAAGAATGAAGAATTAATATTTAAAAACAAAAAATTATTAATGTGAATTAAGAAGTTAGTGAAGAATTAAAAAATAAAGTGAATAACTTTTAAAAGTCATTCACTTTTTGTTATAACTTCTTTTTCCAATTACTTAAAGCAACTGTTAATTTGGAAGAAATTTCGCCGAATGAACCATTAAAATTTAATTGATCCTTTGCTGCTTCTTTTTTACTTCTTAAAGCTAAATCAAGAACAGAAGCCGCAGCTATATGGAATTGTGAATGAAGCTCATTAACTTTTTTAAAATCTTCGGAACCTTTAGCCATAGCAGTTAAGCCGGATAACCATTTGCCGAATTCACAGACATTATCTTTCTCTACGGTTGATACTTGGAATTCAGATTTACCAGAATCTATTGCTTCAATTAGTCTGCGTTTCCAAATTGAGTGATTATTTATAGCCGAATTAATTGCTTCTTTTGAAACCATAATTTCCCTCAAAAATAATTGATTTTATTATCGGAGAATTTATCTTTTATTTAAGTCTAAATTTTAGGAGTCTAAGTAATATTTTAAAGAAAGTGAATTAGGAATGAAGAATTTAAAATAAAAAATGTAAAATGTTGAAACGTAAAGACGGAAAGAGAAATTAGGAATGAAGAATTAGAATTCAGTAATCAGTCCGTCAGCTGACAGATCAGAATTTAGAATTAAAAATGTAAAACGTTAAAACGTAGGGAAGTGGAGAAAGAAGGAATCAATTTTAGAAATTGGAGATTCTTACTGCGATTTCAGATCTGCGGACCGTCCGGAGAATATTGAAGGTTTTGGATATAATGAA
>JBGSKB010000083.1:0-1690 GCA_041741395.1 Melioribacteraceae bacterium | reverse complement strand
TGAAGTCGGTGCCATGAATAGTGCATCGCACCAAGTCCACCATTCAAATCTATAATTATTATCTTCATAACTAACATCGGGTTTTGATTCTCTTACTTTATGCATATCCATAACCCAACGGGCATTTTCAATCATTTCTGGATCTTTTTTAATTTCATAGAGCCATGAATAAACATCTGTTATTGTAAGTCTATCTGCATGAAATACATCATCCATAGTTTTCCATTTAAATTCTTGTCCGATATTTATCATTTCATTTAAATATCTATCTTCATTTAAGCTTTCATAAAGAGCTTCTAAACCAACATAAAATGCTCCATAATGCCAGTCAATTTTAGACTGTTTTATCGGATTTGCCAATTGCCAATCAGCAGTTTTCCGCATTATGTTTTTAACATTTTCTACATCAAGAGGATTAGTAATTTTAGGAGAGACAATATTCATTTTTATTGAAGTAAAATAATTTGTGTAATGTATATAATTTGTATTTTGCATCCATAACACTTGTAATGGATTTTCTGCTCTGGAATTTTTAACAGCGAAAGGTCTTACATTATCCTTTGTAGAGCCTTTAGTAATTGCTTCTGCACTCCAAGTTGTTCCATCAATACTATTCCATTTCTCAATTTCAAATACCGAATCTCTATTCACAGAAAGAAATACTGAATTTGTATTTTCATGATCTATAACAATTCCACCAGAATAGTTTGGTTCTCTTTCAATAGTACCGAATTCTGTTTTTGGAAACCATTTTCCTGAATTTATCAAATCGCTTGTAATCCATTTTTTTCCATTCCATTTTGAATAGGTATAAATATGATTTGTATCATTAGGAAATTTTGCGTAAGCCAGTACTGGATTTTCATTTTCATCCAGAGCAATATCCCATATCCATGCATTTTGTTTAGTAATTTTTGCATCATAAACTACGGAAGCTTCTCTTGGGTCAATGGGTTTTCCCCCCATTATTCCAATTTTTTTATTTTCAACATTATATAAAGCACCACTTTTATAATACATATAGTAAATACTGTTTTCATTTTCATTACGAGGATGTCCGTCTGTGAAAGCAAATACAATTTTATCCTTATCATTTGAAGCAAATTTTATGTAAGGTCTTCGTAATTGATAAATCCTTTCCGGTAAAATAAAAATTCTACTTTTACTCCAAGTCTTTCCCATATCATCTGAAAAAGAGTAATTCGGTTTATAATCCATTCCCCGCCAAAATAGATATATTCTGTTATTTTCTTCCGATAACATTATTGGATTTGCATATGTATAAGTGCTTTGAAATCCTTCATATTCTTTTTCATCATTTAATAACAATACTTTTTTATCCCAAGTTGAAATGTCTTCCGGATTTTTCATTGTAATTAGTACGATGGGATTTGAAGTACTATGTTTTGTAAAAAACACCATTAGTTTTCCTTCTGGTGAAAATAATAATGCCGGAGCAACATGATCGTCTTTTTGAAAATTATCCTCAAGTATGACAGTTTTTATTTCTTTGCTGTCAATATCATAATATCCAACAATTACATCACCATGGCTATCAACCCAACTTGTATATGTTCTTTTGTGTTTGCCTTCATAATAAATTGCTCTTGGATCAGAAAACCAGCACCAAGCTCCATCAAAAGTTAATGATTGATAGGCTTCGGAATTATTAGCTTTTTTTGTATCTAAT
>JBGSKB010000082.1:0-3382 GCA_041741395.1 Melioribacteraceae bacterium | reverse complement strand
AATTCTTGGAATTATTTTAGTTAGAAAAAGTGCACGAGAAAGAGTAGAACTTAATTTTAATTTTCTCAAAAAATTTGTCCCTAAAAGCTGGAGAATAAATTCTGAAAATAATTGATAAATATATAATCAAACAATTCGTTCAAACCGTTTTATTTGGTTTACTCACCTTTACATTAATATTTGTCGTTATTGATATGATGGAAAAGTTGGATGATTTTATTGATGCAAATACCGATTCCAAAATTGTAATAGAATATTATATTGTTTTTATTCCGGAAATAATTCGTTTAATGCTTCCGGTTTCCGTTTTATTGGGCGGACTTTTCACAGTGGGAAAATTATCAAATCAAAATGAGCTTACAGCTATTAAATCAAGCGGAGTAAGCTTTTACAGATTTACACTTCCTTTTATGTCAACTGCATTTGTAATAAGTCTTATTGCTATTTACTTTGGTGGTTATGTAGTTCCCGAAGCAAACAAGCAAAGAATTTTTATCGAGCAAAATTATCTAAATAAAAATATGATAAGTTCGGGAAGTAATATTTATTTCCAAGATTCAGCTACTCGAATTGTAACAATAACATATTTTAATATTAAGATGGGAAAAGCAAATAGAGTAAGCATTCAAGAATTTGATGATGAAAATATTAGCAGAATGATTTCAAGAATTGATGCGCAGTCGATGAGTTATGATTCAACAAAAAATGTTTGGAATTTAAATGAAGGCATGCAAAGATTTTTCTTTGGAGGAAAAGATTCAGTTTTTAATTTTGAAAAATTAGAAATCGATTATCTAAGTTTTACACCTGAAGAAATAATTCAGAAACAAAAAATTCCGGATGAAATGACTTTGGATGAATTAAAAAAATATGCATCCGAACAATTAAATGCCGGCACAGATCCAACAAGAATTGAAATTGAATATCATTCAAGAATTGCATTTGCGTTTGCAAGTTTTGTTGTAATTATGTTTGGGTTAACAATTTCAGCCAATAAACGTAAGGGCGGAACGGCAATTCAATTTGGAATAAATGTTTTGTTAACTTTTGTTTATTTAGTTTTTATGAAGATTAGTCAAGCTTTTGGCAAGAATGGAGTTTTTAATCCTTTACTAACTGCATGGCTTGCAAATATTGTTTTTTTTATTGCCGGAATTTTAAATCTTATAAGAATAAAAAAATAAAATATTTTAACACATCGTAATTTTGTTTTGTAAATAATTTATCTAATTATTAATCAGCGTGAATCATAAAAAATCAGTGCTATCTGCGTTCTATTATTTCTAAAATTTCCATCTACTTGACATTGCAAAACCAATTCTCTTAGCATTATTTCCATCAATTAAAGAATGAACATAAGATGATGCAAAATCAAAATCGAACAATCCGGTATTAAATCCAAGCCCGAAAGCCCAATTAAATCCGTCAAATCCGCCAAAGGAAATTCCGCTTCTAACATCAAACCAATTCCAAGGTGTCCATTCCGAACCCAAAGAAAATCTTGGCTCGGTGCTATTTGCCGGCATATTATTAAATCCTTGTTGATAATTAAATTCTATCAATAATTTTCCGGGGAAATTACCTTTTAAAAATTTATCAAGTTTAAAACCTACACCCATTTTCATTGCTGTTGCCAGACTTGTTGAAAACTCTTCAGTAAATTTCCCTTCGCCGGTAATTGCATCTGCCAAAGAATCCAAAAGTGTTTCATCGGTTATATCTTCTAAAACATAAGATGCAGATGAAGAATATTCAATTGCTTCATTATTCCAATTAATTGTTCCTAAATCAGTAAGTGCAAAAGCAATTGACCATGCATTATTTAGTTCGGAATGAAAACCTAAATCAAGTCCAAAACCAGTTCCGGCGGGCTTATTAAACAAACCTATATTAGCTTCTTTCTCTAATTCATCATCTTCAAAATCATATTTAATTCCAAAACTTGGTGAAGCTGCCATCAGCATTCTAGAATCGCCATTTACTTGAATGTTATAATTATCAAGCGTTTGTAAAGTTGTATTAATTTCTTCAACACCGGCATAAAAATATCCGTGAACCATTTTTAAAGTTAATCCGGCACTAAAAGATTTAAATGCATCCGGAAATAAAAATGATAAATCTTTTGCATAAGAAAGTGTATAATTTCTTAAGTACCAAGATTTCATATTCATATCTTTTAAATCAAATACTTTTCCTTTTTCGTTTCCAAAAAGAATCAATTCAAAAATTTGCTTTGGCAAACTTACATTTGCACTTACCCAATCTTGAACCGAAAATGCGAATGCACCAATTTCTTTTGATGGATAAATTGATACGGATAAAAGTGTAGTTCCAAAATTTGTATTTATCATTGAGCCGTTTGCAAACAATCCAAGAAATTTATTTTTTTCTGCGGCATCTAAATATTTTCCTACTATTTGACCCGAGCCGTTTTCTTCACCCGTAAAATAATACTGATAATCATTTAGTGTAATAAAATCATTGCCCGCAGTAATATTTAAATTTGGGAAAGGTAATACTGTTGAAATTTCTATTGAATGTTCTTGTTCCAAAGCTAAGTTTGCGGAATTAACACCAATTGCATAAACACCAGTTGCAGATATTGCATTTGTTCCAGCCATTGAAATATTTTTTGCATCTACAGAACCGTAGGATCCAAAACCTTGCGCAAAGTTTATTTTAGCGATTACCAGTGCTATAACAAAAACTTTTACAAAATCTTTCATTCTTTTACCTCATTAAAATCAGCACGAAAACTAGCTTGAGCTTTTACGCAAAAATTAATTTTATTTGATGTTCTGAATTTTACATTTTTTCCATCGGTATTTGCAGTTTCAAATGAGAATAATAATTTCATATAAGGATGCTTTACAAATTCTTTAATATCTTCATTATAAAGTTTTAATACTTGTACAGATTTACCAGAACTTAAAACTTCTCCATCATCTGAAACAATTGGTTTTGGAACTTCTAAATAAGCCGTTTCATTGTAAGAAGTTGGCAATTGCAAAATTTCATTATAGTTTGAATCCATTACAACTGCTGAAAATATTAGGTTAACCGGAATTGTATTTTCAATATCAAAAGTTACTTCGCCATAATTAATGTCTTCAATATCATCATCTTTTAAATCGCCAAGGTCAATATCAATAGTGTCTATAAAGGTTGCGGCGGCAAACCCGACATTTAACGGAATTTCAAAATTCAAATCGCCAAATAGTGAATCTTCTGAATTTATTGTTCCAATTTCATAATTTGGATTTATTATTCCTCCCCCTATTAGATTAAAATTGTAAGGAAGATCTTTTGAATATCCACTCAACAATGCTGAGATATCAACATCAACTCCGCTATTTGATGGTAAATTAATATTTTGCAAAGC
>JBGSKB010000081.1:0-17475 GCA_041741395.1 Melioribacteraceae bacterium | reverse complement strand
TATTTTTATAAAGGTTTATTAGAAAATAAACGATATTTATTCTCAAATATTGGAAGACTTTTTTCTCTTTAGGAAAAACTAAAAAGTGCTTTTATAAAAAAACTCTTGACAAAAATTAGAATTAAGCATATTTTTGGCACTCTAAATTTATTCCGCGATAGCTCAATGGTAGAGCATTCGGCTGTTAACCGAAGGGTTGTAGGTTCGAGCCCTACTCGCGGAGCAACAAAAGCCCCAAAAAATTGGGGCTTTTCTGTTTATATGGCGCATTATATTTACATATTAAAATCTAAAACTGCCGATAAATATTACATCGGTTCATCTGAAAATCCAGAAAGAAGATTAGAATTTCATAATACAATTGAAAAAGGATTTACCGCAAGAAATAGACCGTGGGAAATTGTATTTACACAAGAATTTACTTCAAAAACTGTTGCAACGAAAGTTGAGAGAAAGATTAAATCTTGGAAAAGTAGAAAAATGATTGAAAGAGTAATTAATCGTGAAATAGTAATTTAATCATTCGGCTGTTATTCCGAAAGCTTTCGGAATGTAGGTTCGAGCCCTACTCGCGGAGCAAAACCCAAGAACAAAATTCTTGGGTTTTTTGTTTTTGTATAAAGCCTACGTTTTATAATCATCAAAATTCAATAAAATTTATATTGGTCAAACTGAAGATTTAGAAAAAAGATTGTTTGAACACAATAATTGATTACTTTCAACTTACACAAAAAGATATATTCCTTGGCAGAATATTTATTTCGAAGAATTTCAAACACGTACTGAAGCATTAAAAAGAGAAAAACAACTTAAATCTCAAAAGGGAAGAGAATTTATTTGGAATTTAATAAAATCAACTCTGTTGTAGGTTCGATCCGTTAGCTAACGGACTACTCGCGGAGCAAAGCCCAAGAAATAAAATCTTGGTTTTTTTTAAAAATAATCTATTAAAATCTCTAATCTAATTTTCTCGCTTATAACTTTTTCCAAAATTTTTTACCTTTTTTCTTAAAGATTGATTGCTTAGTTATAAACCAAACAGTTTAGTAATTATTATAATATTTAATTATCTTTTAAGAGTAATAATATTTTAATTAATATAAAGATTTTACAAAATGGATAAACCATCAATTAAACATACATTTCACATTCCAGTTATGGGAACCGGTTTTACTATTGATACTCCGGTTAAGGTTGCAAAATACGGCATCTCTTCAGTTGTATCTCTGGTTGATGATATTCTTGTTGAAAATATGCGTGAATATTATTCAAAAAAATTCGATCTTCCTTTTGAAGAAATTACAAATAAAATTGAAGATTTTAGAGCAAAACGATTTACAGAATATCTAAATCTTTTGGATAATTTGGTTAAAGAAAAGTTTGAAGAATTAAAATCATCTTACCATAAGAATGTTGATGAAATTCATAAATATTTTGAAATGCTTCCTAATGCTTCTCAATTAAAAGAAGAATTTAACAAAGTTCTAAATGAAAACATTAAAAAAGTTCAATGCTGGCTTGATGAACATTTGCATCTTGGGTCAATTGATGTAAACATAATGACCAAACTAGATAAAGAAAATTATTTTAATAATGAAAAACAGCCTTCTGAATTTAATGATGCGCATGCTGCTTTAAGAGGATTTGCAAATAGTAAATTGGAATCATCATTAGTTTTATCTGCCGGATTGAATCCGCGACTTTATTCCTACATAGAGAAATTCGAAGATTTTTTCCCGGATGAAAACGGAAAAATCAAAAAGAAAATTGTGATAAAAGTTAGCGATTATCGCTCGGCTTTAATCCAAGGAAAATTTTTAGCAAAAAAAGGAATTTGGGTTTCTGAATATAGAATTGAATCTGGTTTAAATTGTGGTGGACATGCATTTGCTACCGATGGATATTTACTCGGACCAATTCTTGAAGAATTTAAATTAAAAAGAAACGAACTAGTTTCAACAGTTTATGGAATTTTTCTTGAAGGTTTAAAACAAAAAGGGAAACCGATTCCGCCAAAACAATTAAATATTTTAGTTACTGCTCAAGGCGGAGTTGGAACCAACGCGGAGCAAGAATTTTTACTCGATTTTTACAACATTGATTCTGTTGGATGGGGAACTCCTTTCTTACTTGTTCCAGAAGTAACAAATGTTGATCCTAAAACAAGAAAATTGTTAAGTAATGCAAAGGAAGATGATTTATATTTAAGCGGCATTTCACCTTTGGGTGTTCCATTTAATGCAGTTAGAGGAAATACACAAGAATTTGATAAAATTGAAAAAGATAAAAAAGGTGTGCCGGGAAGTGCATGTCCAAAGAAGTTTTTGACTTTTAATACAGAATTTACAGAACAAGTTATTTGTACAGCTTCGCGTCAATATCAAAATTTAAAATTGAAAGAATTGGAAACAAGGAATCTCGATACTTTTGAATTTAATTCGGCAAGAAAAAAAATAGTTGAAAAAGAATGCTTATGTATCGGTTTGGCTAATTCCACAAGGCATTTACACGGTATTGATAACAATATTAAAAGTGAAGGAGTTTCTGTTTGTCCGGGACCAAATCTTGCATACTTTTCAGAAATTGTTTCTTTGAAAGAAATGGCTGACCATATTTATGGTAGAATAAATATAATTACAAGAGCGGATAGACCAAATTTCTTTATGAAAGAATTGCATTTATATTATGATTATTTGAAAAATAAAATTGAAGAAATAGATACGCCGTTTACTGAAAAGCAAATTGCATATTTTAATAATTTTATTGAAAATATGAATGATGGAATTGCTTATTACAAAAATTTATATGAGGAACTAACTCATAAGTTTGAAGATGTTAAAGATGATTTTCTTGTTGAATTAGAAAATATAGAGTTTGAACTTGCTAATTTAATTAAGCCAGTACAACTTGTAAAAGTTATTTAATTTGATGATAAGCAAATACTCAAAAATTTACATTTTGATTTTTAAGTATTATTTCAGCAGCGATAGTGGCAATTAGTTTCCCGGAAATTAATTTTTCCTCAATTGTTTTTAGTTCTTTTTTTACTTTATGATTATTATAAAAATCATTAATTAGACTTTCTTTAATTAATGAATGCATCCATTCAAGTGATTGTTTATTTCTTATATCATAAAATGATTTATTGCCTTTGGTAATTGAAACAAATTTAGAAATCATTTCCCATATTTCTGGAATTCCAGTTCCATTAATTGCAGAAGCTGATAAAACACGTACTTCCCAATTTTTTGTAAAAGGCTGCAAATAATGTATTGTTGTTGCAAATTCTGATTTAGCAATTTCCGTTTTTTTCTTATTGTCTCCGTCAGCTTTATTAAAAATTAGTGCATCCGAGATTTCAATAATTCCTTTTTTAATTCCTTGGAGTTCATCGCCAGCACCAGCAATCATCACAAGAAGAAAAAAATCAACCATCGATCTAACGGATATTTCACTTTGTCCAACACCAACAGTTTCAATTAAAATAATATCAAAACCCGCACCTTCACAGACCGTAATTGTTTCTCTCGTTTTTCTTGTTACTCCGCCTAAATTTCCTCCGGAAGGTGAAGGGCGAATAAAACAATTTTTTTCGCGAGAAAGTTTTTCCATTCTGGTTTTATCACCAAGAATGCTTCCTTTAGAAACTGAGCTGCTCGGGTCAACAGTCAATACTGCAACTTTATGACCTTTTTCAATTAAGAATAAACCTAAAGATTCAATCAATGTACTTTTGCCAGCTCCCGGAACACCAGAAATTCCAATCCTAATTGATTTTCCCGAATACGGAAGCAGTTTGTTTAAAATTTGTTCAGCTTTTTCATGGTGTTTTTGCGAATTGCTTTCAATTAGAGTTATGCATCTTGCTAGTAGATTTCTATCATCATTAATTACACCTTGAATTAATTCTTCCTCTGAAAAAATTTTTGTTTTAACACCGTTTAATTTTATTGAAGATAAATTCGAATTTGATTCAACACCTTTCACAACATTAACTGCAAATTCTTCACCAGCATTTTTTGGGGTCCAATCGGGTTTGTATGTTTTGTCTTTTTTCAAAATCTAAATTCTTTAATATTTTTTTTAAATTGTATTATAAATGTAACTCCCGTAATGATGAAAAAAAATAAAAATTAAGTGTAACAAAACTCATTTGTGTAAGTCTAAATATTAGATAGTAAAATTGGATTAGCTATGTTAAAAAAATCACACTTTTTATTTTCATTAATTACAATGATTTGTTCAAATTTTCTTATTGCACAAGAAGAATATTTAGATACAACATATTGTTCAAATTCAAGTTTGGATTTGGGAATTTCTAACACTGGATTAAGTTTCGGCAATTCTCAAAACTGGAATGGAATTAGATTTAATATTTCTGATTGTAATATTGAAGAAATTAATGGAATCAATATTACATTTTGGAACCCGGAAGAAATTCATAATTCTGAGATTAATGGAATAGCAATTGGTTTAGCTCCATCCGCCGGCAAATTTAACGGAATAGCAATTGGTGGGGCAGTAGTTTCAGAAGAAAAAGTTAATGGATTAAATTTAGGAATTTTAGTTTCTGTTGCAAGTGGAAATATTAGTGGTGTTAATTTTGGCGGATTAGCACTGGTTTCTGAAGGTGAAATAGGTGGAATTAATTTTGGAGGTTTAGCTCAAGTTTCTGAAAAAGGAATTATCGGAATCAATTTTGGAGGTTTAGCATTAGTTTCGAAAAATCATATTTTGGGAATTAATTTTGGCGGTCTTGCTTTGGTTTCGGAAGGTGAACTTACGGGTTTAAATATTAGCGGATTGGCTCAAGTTTCTCAATCAAATATTTCTGGGATAAACTTTAGCGGATTAGCGCTTGTATCGGAAGGAGAAATTAAAGGTCTTAATATTGGAGGTTTGGCATTGGTTTCTCAGAACAAAATTACAGGAATTAATTTTGGAGGATTGGCAATAGTTTCAAGTGATGAAATATTGGGAATTAATATTGGTGGATTAACAATTTCAAGTTCAAGCGGAATTATGGGAATAAATTCAACACTGGGTTTATTAAAAAGTAAAGGTGAAATTACTGGAATTAATTTTGCCGGATATAAAACAGAAACAAATGTTTTGAATGGATTAAATATTTCACCAATTTGGTCAGAAATAAATGAGTTAAATGGATTATCAATTGCCGGTTATAATAGAATTTCTCAAGTTCAAAATGGAATAACAATTGGATTGGTAAACTTTGCGGAAATATTAAATGGATTACAAATTGGATTAATTAACATTGCTGAAAATAACTCTTTCCCATTTAGGATATTACCAATTTTTAATGCAAATTTTTAATCGAGTAGATAAAAAAAACCGCAGCAATTTACTGCGGTTTTAGAAAATAAAATTCCAATATAAACTTTAACTACTAAATCTTTCCTTAATAATTCCCATAACTTTTATTCCCGTTTCTGGGATTTTTGTTCCGGGACCAAAAATTGCCGAAGCACCGTTTTCATATAAAAATTCATAATCTTGATGTGGAATTACGCCGCCAATTATTACAATTATATCTTCTCTTCCTAACTTTTTAAGTTCTTCAATCAACTGCGGAAGCAAAGTTTTATGTCCCGCAGCCAATGAACTCATTCCAACAACATGAACATCATTTTCTACAGCTTGCTTTGCGGTTTCTTCCGGTGTTTGAAAAAGTGGACCAACATCAACATCAAAACCCATATCAGCATAAGCGGTTGCAACCACTTTTGCGCCGCGATCATGTCCGTCTTGACCAATTTTTGCAATTAAAATTCGCGGTCGGCGACCTTCTGTTTCCGCAAATTCATCAGTCAACTTTCTAGCCTTTTCAAACATTTCATTTTCATCATTTTTATATTCGCTGCTATAAACTCCGGAAATTGTTCTTGTCACTGCTTTATATCTCCCGCTGACTTTTTCAATTGCATCAGAAATTTCTCCAAGTGTTGCTCTATTTCTTGCTGCTTTAATTGCTAAATCTAATAAATTTCCTTCTTTTGATTCAGCACATTTTGTAATTGCTTCAAGAGAATTTTTTACATCTTCTTCATTTCTGGATTTTTTTATTTGGTTCAATCTTTTAATTTGAGAAAGTCTTACAGCTGTATTATCGACTTCAAGAATCTCAATCGGATCTTCTTTTTCCAGTCTGTATTTGTTTACTCCAACAATTGTTTCTTGTCCCGAATCAATTCTGGCTTGTCTTCTTGCCGCTGCTTCTTCAATTCTCATTTTTGGAATTCCAGCTTCAATTGCTTTTGTCATTCCACCCAAAGATTCAATTTCTAAAATGTGGGTCCATCCTTTTTTAATTAATGCATCAGTCAAATACTCAATCAAATAAGAACCGCCCCAAGGATCAATTACATTTGTAATTCCGGTTTCATTCTGAAGATAGAGCTGAGTGTTGCGTGCAATTCTTGCGGAAAAATCAGTTGGAAGTGCAATTGCTTCATCCAATGAATTTGTGTGTAAAGATTGAGTATGACCCAGTGCAGCAGCCATTGCTTCAATACAAGTTCTTATAACATTATTAAAAGGATCTTGTTCTGTTAAACTCCATCCGGATGTTTGCGAATGAGTTCTCAATGACATTGATTTAGGATTCTTCGGATTGAACTGCTTTATCAAACTTGCCCATAAAACTCTTGCAGCACGCATTTTAGCAATTTCCATAAAATAGTTCATCCCTAATGCCCAAAAGAATGAAAGTCGTGGTGCAAAAGTATCAACACTTAATCCGGCTTTAATTCCGGTTTTAACATATTCCAAACCATCAGCAAGAGTATAAGCCATTTCCAAATCGGCAGTTGCTCCGGCCTCTTGCATATGGTAACCGGAAATACTAATGCTATTGAACTTTGGCATATTTTGAGAGGTAAATTCAAAAATATCTGCGATAATTTTTATCGATTGTTCCGGCGGATAAATGTAAGTATTTCTTACCATGTATTCTTTTAGAATATCATTTTGAATTGTTCCGGTTAACAATTCTGGTTTTACACCTTGTTCTTCAGCGGCAACAATAAAGAATGCCATTACCGGAAGAACTGCTCCGTTCATTGTCATCGAAACAGACATTTTATCTAACGGAATTGAATTAAATAAAATTTTCATATCTTCAACAGAATCAATAGCAACACCGGCTTTGCCAACATCGCCAACAACTCTTGGATGGTCTGAATCGTAACCGCGATGTGTTGCAAGATCGAAAGCAACAGAAAGACCTTTTTGACCTTGTGCTAAATTTCTTCTGTAGAATGCGTTACTTTCTTCCGCAGTTGAAAATCCAGCATACTGACGAATTGTCCATGGACGAACAACATACATTGTGCTGTAAGGTCCGCGAAGAAAAGGAGGAATTCCCGACATAAAATTTAAATGTTCGAAATTCTTTAAATCATCTTTTGTATAAAGTGGAAAAACCGGAATTTGTTCCATCGTTTGAAAAACCAAATCTTCAGAAGATTTTCCTAAAGATTTCTCAAATTCTTTTTTCCAATCTGAATAAGATTTTTTATCAAAACTCAAATCAAGATTTACATTTTTAAAATTTGGTTTATTCATTATTCTTGCCCTCCAATTTTATTGTAGAGGGAAGAAAGTATTTTCATTGAATCTGCTCCAAGAAAAATAAAATCATCAACACCGGATTTTTTATGCTGTTCAATTTGATCTTTTGGATAACCCGCCAATATTATTTGGATTTTTTCATTTTTAGATTTTATCGCTTTTGTAATTTGCGGAACCAATTCAGGATATTTATCATCTGTCGAACAAATTACAACAATTAACGATCCCGAATCTATAACATCATTGATTAAATTTTCTACATCTGAAAAACCTGGCGGATCAAAAACTTCAAAACCGCCAATTTCAAAAAACCCTTTTGAAAAATCTGCACGGGCTTTATAATCTTTGATTGTTCCCATATTTGCTAAAAATACATTTGGCAGAAATCCATTTTTAATTTTATAATTTCTGCTCATTTTTCTTAATTCTTCAAAATCTTCAGAAGCTCTTTTTTGCTTTAATGGATTAATACGAATTTCATTTTTATGCGATGAAGTTAGCGCACTTGTAATTTCTCCAATTGTTGCACCTTGCAAATAAGCTTCAGACATAATTTCAATAATTGAAATATCAGAAATATTGGAAATTGAATTTAACTTTTTCATTACAGTTTCATGTTTTTCATTTGATCCGTTTAATCTAAATTTCTTTAAGTATTCAGATCGTTTTTTATGAAATGCAGTTTTGTCAAACGCAATAACTTCTAATGGTTTTTCATTAACATTTGCAAACATGTTTGTTCCAACAATTACGGATTTTCGTTTGTTAATATCTTTTGTTCTTTCTAAAGAAATATTTTCAATTTCTTTTTGAATAAAATTATTTTTTAATGACTCAAAAATTCCGCCTTCATTTTCAATTTTCTTAAAATATTCCCAAGAACTTTTTGCAATTTCTTCGGTTAAACTTTCAACAAAATATGAGCCACCGGCTGGATCAATAGTTTGATCTAAATGAGATTCTTCACGCAAAATTGTTTGTGTATTCCTTGAAATTCTTCTGGAAAAATTATCTGGAATTCTGCTTACTTCATCAAATGGAGAAGTGGTTATTCCATCAACGCCGCCTAAAATTGCGCTGAATGTTTGAGTTGTTGAACGAAGCAAATTTACATAAGGATCAAGAGTTGTGTGATAAAAATTTGAATTTTTTGCATTAATATCAAACTCAATTTTTGAAGAATCAATTCCGTAAACTTTTGCAAAATTGTTTAGCAAAATTCTGATTGCTCTGAATTTGCTGATTTCCATAAAGTAATTTGTGCTGATGCCAAATGTAAAATGAATTTTGTTTAAAATTGCTTCTGGAGCTAAACCTAATTCCATTAATTTATTTGTGTAATAAGTTAAAATTGATAATGCGATAGAAATTTCTTGAACCGAATTTGCACGGCTATTTGCAAAAGGCAAAGTGTTTATTCCAACTACTTTTAAATTTGGCGATTTTTTTTCTGCCCATTCAACAGAAAGTTTCATTGAGTTGAAAATGAAATCTTCGGAATAATTTAATTTTCCGGTTTGAATTAATTCAAAAATTGGATCAGCAGAAATTGCACCTTTAATTAATTTTGTATCAATATTTTTCAAATCAAAATACGATTTTACTAATGTAAGAAAAGGCAGAACTATTGTGCCGGTATGAATTGAAAACGGATATTTTATAACATCTATATTTTTGAAAAGTCTTTCCACACTTTTAATTGCAGAAATTGATAAACCAATATCGCCGACATTTTTTTCATCGGAATAATCTGCATCAATTCCCAATTTTGTAGCAGAATCTAAATTTACATTAATACAATTCTGACCATTTTTTAAAGCTTCTGAAAGTGCTAAATTAAATTCTTCAGCATCAGCAATATTAATTTCTTGATTAACTTTCCATTTATTTTGATAATATCCATTTGATTTTTTTCCGCGTACATAATTTTCAAAACCCGGAAGTGAATCAACAAAATTTAGTTTATGCAAATCTTCACTTGTGTAAATTGGTTTTAGTTCAATTCCTTCATAAGTTTTTGTAAACATTTTTTTATCGTAAGAAGCTCCTTTTAATTCTTGCTCAACATTTGCTTTCCATTCTTCAAAAGTTGGCGAAGTGAACTCTTTAGATAAATCCAAATTTGAATTAAGTTTAATTTCATCAGACATTCTATTTCTCCAGAAAACGTAAAATTTTAGTATCGTAAAATAAATAATTCCTCATTCTTTTAATTGTAGAAAAAATACTTTGTTTTTATTATGTACTATTTTTCAAATTTTGTATAAAAATAGTTTACTTAGGAACGATAATATTGTAAACATTTGGAAGAAATTTGAACGAAATTGAAACAACATATTATTTAGTAAAAAAATTAATTGATGTGAGAGATGAATTAGCAAATTGGTCAAGAGTTTCTCGAGAAGGGGAATTTTCAGATATACACAGCAGACAAATGAACAATAAAGCTCTGGAAATAGATAAACTTTTACGTGAAATTGGAACAGAGTGGATTACGGATTTTGAGGAAAACTTGAAAGTTAAAAATAAAATTGTTGGAAAAAATTTTTAGGACAAAAGTTCAGAAATATGTTTTGCAATTTTATTCAGCGGTAAAATATGTGTAATGCAGCCCGTCTGAATTGCACTTTGAGGCATTCCCCAAACTTCACAACTTTTTTCATCTTGCGCAATTGTATAAGCATTTTTTTCGGAAAGTTTCAAAATTCCATCTGTACCGTCTTTTCCCATTCCCGTTAAAATTATTGCAATAGCTTTTTCTTTACAAATTTCGGCAGCAGATCTAAAAAGATAATTTATTGAAGGTTTACAACTTTGTTCCGGCTGTGAATCATTATGTAAAATAATTAATTTATTATTCTTGTTAAGTCCAATTTCAATATGAATTCCACCCGGGGCGATATAAACTGTATTTTTTTCAATAATAAGATTGTTTTCAGCAATAACAATTTTTTTATCGGTTAAGCAGCTTAACGATTCAACAAAAATATGAGAAAATTTTTTCATAATATGCTGTACAATAATAATTGGTAACTCAATGTTATCTAAAAGTTCCGGCAATAAACTTCTTAAAGCTTTTGGTCCACCCATAGAAACCCCAATAAAAACAGCGCAATAATTATCAACATTAGGAACAATTTCTTTACTTATTTTTTCTTTTTTATCCGACTCTAATTTTAATGATTTAATAATTTTATCAATAATCGGGAATAATTTTAATTGTAAATCTCTTAAAAGAGATTCACCATTTTTATTTAATGCAGGAACATAACATGCAGTTAGATTTTTAACAGACTTAATTAAATCTAAAGTTGATTGATTTTCATGATCATAGAGCAAAACAATATTTGATAAATATTTTTGATCACTGGTAAATTTTGTAAAAAATGCTATATTACTTTTTACAGATTCCGCAGTTATTATAATTATTTCAACATTTGAGAAGAACGGCAGTTTTGCTAAACTTTCAATACTGCCAAACATATAAAGATTTGAAATATGTTTATGAGCACTAAGTGAAGATTTTATTTTAGCTCTTATTGTTGCTGAAATATCAAATATTGCAATATTCAATTTTATTTTTTGCTTTATTATCGATCAAAATCTGTTCTTTTGAATAAGTGAATAGATTTAAACAATATTATTTTTAATTTAATTGATTATATATTAAACAAAATTTTACAATATGAAACTGCGGCGATTTAAAAAAACATTTACTTTTTTTGCATTTCTATTTCTACTTTTGTTGTTTTTAAACTCTTGCGAAAATGAAAAACAAATAAAAACTCATTCGCTTGAAGAAATAAAAAAACGTGGAAAATTAGTTGCAATTACCGGATATAATAATTACAGCTATTTTATCTACAAAGGCAAAACAATGGGTTTTGAATATGAATTGTTAAAAAGGTTTGCTGATAAAATTGGTGTTGATGTTGAAATAAAACTTCAAAAAAATATTGATGAAATGTTCTCAAGTCTTGAAAAAAATAACGGCGATTTAATTGCGTATAATTTAACGGTAACAAATGAACGCAAGCAGAATTATGAGTTTACGAATCATTTAAATATTACAAACCAAGTTTTAATACAAAGAAAACCCAAAAAGTGGCGAAGATTAAGTATTGACCGAATAAATGATTCGTTAGTTAAAACTCCACATGAACTTGATAATAAAACAGTTTACGTTAGAAATGGAAGTGCATATTTTAATCGATTAAAAAATTTATCTGAAGAAAGCGGCATTAATATTAATATTGTTCTTGCTAATGATACTCTTTCCACGGAAGATTTAATTGAACAAGTTGCAAATGGTAAAATTGACTACACAGTTGCCGATGAAAATGTTGCTCATCTTAATAGTGAATATTTTACAATATTAGATATTGATACAAAATTATCCTTACCACAAAGAATTGCTTGGGCGGTAAATAAAAATTCGATAGAGTTACTTGATGAACTAAATAAATGGATTGATCAATTTAAGAAAACGATGGATTTTCAAGTTATTTATGAAAGATATTATGAACATAAATCATACTATAAAAATAGAAGGCAAAGTAAATATTTACTTCAAGAAGGAGGAGTAATTTCTCAATTCGATCACATAATTAAAAAGTATTCAAAAATAATTAATTGGGATTGGCGATTATTAGCATCAATAGTTTATCAAGAATCAAAATTTGTAAATGAAGATACATCATGGGCGGGTGCAGTTGGTTTAATGCAGATTTTACCCGAAACCGGCAAAGCTTATGGAGTTGATGATTTATTAGATCCCGAAAAAAATATTCAAGTCGGAGCAAAATATTTAAAATGGCTTGATGATTATTGGGCAAAAAAAGTTAAGAATAAAGATGAAAGAATTAAATTTGTTCTTGCTTCTTATAATTTAGGGTATGGACATATTGACGATGCGCGCAAATTAGCCAAAAAATACGGAGCCGATTCATCTAAATGGGATATGAATGTTGAAACTTATCTTATGAAAAAATCTTCAGAAGAATATTACAATGATGAAGTTGTGAGAAACGGTTATTGCCATTGCAAAGAAACCATAAATTTTGTGAAAGAAATAATGCAGCGTTATGCAAGATATATTCAGTTTATACATTAATGCTTTATTTACACAACAACTTAAATAGTAAAAATTAATTCAATTTTTTTAAAATGATGCAAATCACTCCAATTTTTTAATCAACTTACTTTTGTCTATTTTTAATGTTCAAAATTTTTGCCTTTATTGAGGAAAGTAAGTATGAAAATCGGAATCAGAAAAGAAACACAATATCCATCGGAAAGGAGAGCGCCATTAACTCCAGAACAAGTGAAACTATTAACTCAAGAAAATTGTCAAATTTGTGTTGAACCAGCCGAGCAAAGAATTTTCACTTCAGAAGATTATATAAATTCCGGTGCAGAAATTTCATCCGAATTATCTAATTGTGATATCATTTTCGGCGTTAAAGAAGTTCCAATTAAAGATTTGATTCCAAATAAACCATTTATTTTTTTCTCGCATACAATAAAAGGGCAAAACTATAATATGCCGTTACTTAAGGCAGTTTTTGAAAAAAATATCACCTTAATTGATTATGAGTTAATAAAAAATGAAAAAGGTCAACGCTTAATATTTTTTGGAAATTATGCCGGTTATGCCGGAATGATAAATTCACTTTGGCTTTTAGGAAACAGATTATTGCACGAAGGAATTAAATCACCGCTTTCTAAAATTAAACAAGCATTAAATTATAATAATTTAGCCAGTGCCGAAGAAGCAATAAAATCAGTAGGAAAAGAGATTTCTGAAAATGGTTTACCCAAAGAAATTACTCCTTTGATTACGGGATTTTCCGGTTATGGAAATGTTTCTAAAGGTGCTCAGAATATTTATGATTTGCTTCCGGTGGTAAAAATAAAACCAAGCGAATTAGAAAAATTTATAAAGAAAGGTGAATTCTCTAATAAAGTTGTTTATAAAGTTGAATTCAGAGAAACTGATATGTACAAACACGTTTCAAATAATGAATTTAATTTTGATCACTTTGTTAAAAATCCGAATGAATATGAAAGCATTTTTTCAAAATATATTCCAAATTTATCTTTACTTATAAACGGAATTTATTGGGAAAATAGATTTCCAAAACATGTTACTAAAAAGTATATGAAGGAATTATATAAGATTGATAAGAAACATAAGCTAAAAGTTATTGGCGATATTAGCTGCGATATTGAAGGTTCGATAGAAATTACTGTTAAAAATACTGATTCAAACAATCCTTCTTTTGTTTATGAACCTTTAACCGATGAAGTTAAAAATGGAATTGAAGGTGATGGTCCGGTTGTTTTGGCGGTTGATAAACTTCCGGCGGAATTGCCAAGAGAATCATCACAATTTTTTGGAAATTCATTATTACCATTTATAAAATCATTGGCTTCAGCAGATTATACTAAGAATTATGAAGAAATGGAAATTCCAAACGAAATTAAAAAAGCAATAATTGCACACAAAGGAAAGCTTACACCTCAGTTTGAATACCTAAGAAAATATTTGTCATAAAATTGAATTTGTAATCAAAACTATATTCTATAGGTTTACTGAATAAAAAATACTTTTTGACAAATTTATTTTAAAATTCCTATAAGGTTTTAGTATGAAAAAAATTTTGATATTAGGTGCGGGACAAAGTGCGCCTTATTTAATTCAATATCTTCTTAATGAAGCGAAAAAAAATAATTGGTTTGTTACAGTTTGTGATCGTGATTTAGGACTTGCACAAAAAGCAGTCAATAATAATCCTAGTGGAAAAGCTGTTGAGTTTGATGTAAATGATGAAGTTCAGAGACAAAATCAAATTCAAAATTGTGAAGTTGTTGTAAATTTTTTAGCACCAATGTTTCAATTTTTAGTTGCATCGGAATGTATAAAATTTAAGAAACATATGATTTCGGCTTCGTATGAAAATCCTAAAGTTGCAGAATTAAATAATGAAGCTATTGTAAATGATTTGCTGATATTGAACGAAATGGGATTGGATCCGGGAATTGACAACATGTCGGCAATGAAAATTATTAATGAAATTAGAGAAAAAGGTGGAGCTGTAAATAGTTTTATTTCTTACGGAAGTGCTTTACCAGCGCCGGAAGTAAAATCAAATCCTCTTAACTATTGCATCACTTGGAATCCCGCAAATGTAGTAACTGCCGGAGAAGCCGGAGCTCAATATTTAGAAAATGGAAAAATGAAAATTCTACCATATCAACAAGTGTTTAATAGAACTTGGAATGTTGAAATTGAAGAACTCGGAACTTTTGAAGCTTATCCAAATAGAGATTCTTTACTTTATCAAAAAGTCTTTAAACTAGAAAATGCACAAACAGTAATTAGAGGAACATTAAGAAATCCCGGTTGGAGTGAAACTTGGATACAAATAATTAAACTTGGACTTTCTCAAGGAACATTATTATTGCCTGAAGTTGCTGAAATGAGTTACAAAGAATTTACGGATATGTATTTACCTTCAAATATTTCTGGTGCAAATTTGGAGTTAAAAGTTGCGAATTATTTAATTATAAATCCAACCGGAATTATTATGCAAAAACTTTCTTGGTTAGGATTATTTAGCGATGAAAAAATTGGAAAGAATTTTAAAAATTCTGTTGAGTTGATGACAGATTTAATAAAACGAAAATTACCTTTACCCGAAGGAGCAAGAGACATTGTAATTCTGCATCATGAAATTGAAGCTTCTTATCCGAATAACAAAAAAGAAAAAATTATTTCTACGTTAGTTGATTTTGGTGATCCTAAAAATAAAATGACAGCAATTGCAAAAACTGTTGGTGCACCAGCGGCAATTGCAGTAAAATTATTATTAAAAGGCGAATTAAAATTAAGAGGATGTCACATTCCAACACATCCGGAAGTTTATCCTAAATTATTGGAAGAATTAAAAACTCTTAATTTAAAGTTTTCTGAAAAGACTGTAGAAATAATTTAATAATAATGTAGCCTCGGACTTTAGTCCGAGGAATTATTATAGTTAATAAATTGTATTTTTAATAAGAATATTTTTTAAAATTTTTCTTTAAGAAAAAATATGATGAGTAAAAAAAGAAGGTTAAGCAACTTTACGTTTTTCTTCAATGAAAGAAACTAGCTCATTAAAATTATTTTTCTCTTCCTCAGTTAATTTATTTAAGACTGTTTCAAATGCAATTTTTAACCAGCGTGTGTTTAACAATTTTACAACATCTGGAAGTTCAACTTGTTTATCAGAATCAAGAGTTTGGTTATTTTCATCTATACTTAAGATAATTCCTGAAAGATAAATTGTTGATTTTATATTAAGAATATTTTCTAATTTATTATTGTTTGCTATCGAAATTAAATTTTCATAAAGCTCTTCATTGTTAATTGCAATTGCAATTGCGGCTTCGCCAGCTTTTATCATTTCACTTCTTTTTTGAAAGAGTTTTAAATCTGAATCTGTAGCAATATCTAATAGTTCATTAATTGCGTTTTGTTTTTTCTTGGGATTTTCTTCGGCGTATCTTATTAGATTTTCAATTGCAACATCAACTGTGTGGGTTAATGAATTTTTTGCTTTCTGAACAATTTCAGAGTTTGTACCAACTCCTCCTTTTGCTTCTTTAGCAACTTCCTTAATTCTACCTTCGTTAATTAATTCATCAAGCTCTTGAAATGTAATTTGTTTAATATGCACACTAATTTCTTTCCAACCACGTGCGCGTAATTTTTGTTTCTTTTGTTCTTTCTTTTCATCAATATAATCTATTACAGATTGATCTTTTATAATAACCGGAATATCATTATATGCAAATTTTTCTAAGACGTGTGGGTAAAAGATTTTATGTACTTTAAATGATACTAAAACATCTTCACCTATTTTACCGGTTTTGTATTTCATTACAGAAAAATCTTTGTGTTTATCTTTTAAAAAATCTAAAATAGATTTGATAACAGTAAGATCTTTTTCCTTTATCAAAATTGTGATAGTTTTTATGTTATCTTCTGAATTAAAGAACATGTTTATCACGCCTTTTTTTTACTATATGGAATGCATTTCTGATGTTGAAAGTACTTTTGTTAAGTCAAGTAAAATTATTAAGCGATCTTCTAATTTGCCGATTGCAGTTATATAATCAGAATCAACACCAGTAACAATTTCCGGTGGTGCTTCAGTTATGCTCTTAGGAATTCTTAAAACTTCTTTAACCTCGTCAACAATAAATCCAATTGTTTTATCTTCAATTTCAACAACAATAATTCTTGTTTCAGAATTATATTCTTTAACTTCTAATCCAAGTCTTGATCTCAAATTTAAAACTGGAATTATTCTGCCTCTAAGATTTACAACTCCTTCAACAAAAGCTGGTGTATTGGGCACAACGGTTAATTCCATCATTTTATTAATTTCTTGAACTCTGAGAATATCAACTCCAAATTCTGCATCTCCAATTTTGAAACTTACAAGTTGTAAAAGTTCATCTGTTATAATTGTTGTATTTACTGTTTTTTCCATTTTTAAAACCTCATTTGTTTTTCGCAATTTTTCGTTAATTAACATCAACTAAATCATGTAATTTGTGTTTAACTTTTGTTGAATATCTTTCATTCGATGAATGATTTTTCTTAATCTTAAATTTGCTTATCAATTCTTGCAAATTTGCTGTCATACTATTTAAATCATCGGCAGCTCTTGCCGTTTGTTGAATTCCTAATAAAGTTTCGGAAATTACATTATTTACTGCTTCAATATTTTTAGCAATTTGTCCGGAAGTTAAAGATTGTTCTTCGCTTGCTGTAGCAACTTGATTTATTTCATCAACAACATTATTTGTGGTGTTTACTATATCTAAAATTGC